>JANXEC010000010.1 GCA_025058915.1 Microcaldota archaeon
TGCAGAATTTTTGAAAAAATAACAAATTTCTTTACTTCACATTCCTCTAGGTTGCTTACAGACAGGAGAGTAATCTCTTCTAACAACCACTCCAAAATTATCTTTCTTCACATTCCTCTAGGTTGCTTACAGACCCGACAGGTTTTTTCGAATGTAGAAATATCACTTTGGGTGGGTAAATTTTGTCAAACCTCCGATCTTGCAATTTTTCAGGACCCTTCCGAGAGAGGTATATTAAATTCTAATATTTTTTTAGACTCTCTATCATACTCCAACAGGAGTACTCACTATATATTAGGGAATAGAAGGGTTTTTAAGGATTTGTGGTAGGTGCAGGGGGTGGGATTTGAACCCACGAACCCACAACGGGACCAGGTCCTAAACCTGGCGCCTTTGACCAGACTTGGCGACCCCTGCTCATTCTTATATCCCGAGTAATACTTTAAAACTTAATATACGATTATACAACATGGAATATCTTCGAGTGCCCTCTGGATATATTTATTTAGATCCTGTTAGAATCAAAGATCTAGATGATGTAGCTGATATATTAACAAAGGTTCTTGGATTAGGAAAAACCCGGGTCATAAAGGGGATTATGAGGAAACTTATAGAGGCAAAACTATCCAAAACCTCAGTCACAATTCCACAATTATATATTGAATTGAGAACAAACAAGAAAACTATATACTACCATATAAATCGCCTCAGGAGACTTGGATTAGTATCAAGAAACAAAGGAGAGTACTTCCTAGGTGAATCCCCAGAGCAGCCTATAAGAGAGTTCTTAGAGAGACTCTATCTCACGAAGATAAATGAAATGTTTCAGAATGTAGATGAGCTGTTTCTAATAGCATCTAATCGATTCTAATTATCTTCTTACCTCTCTCTGAAGGGATTATTCTGATCTTAGCATTAGATAGATCTGGAGATCTCCTTAGATTATACATGAATATACCTAAAGCAGCCACTTCACTATGAGGCTGATTGCCTATAGAAAGATTGTAATCTGCGATCTCATATATCTCACCTGGAACCTTACTCCCCCCTACAACTATTACTAGTTTATCATTAAGTTCATTTACTCTCTCTTCAAATGGTATTCCATACATAGTCAGATGAACTATCCTAAACCCATCTCTCTTATATGATCTTAGGGACTGAATTGGGTTGTTAGTGTATTCTACAACCATCTTCCCTCCCCACTTACTATTTACCTCTCTGATACTATCTTCAAGAGAATTATCCATATCACCAGAGTAAATGAAAACATCTGCCCCAAAGGCTCTAGCTACCAGGGCACAGTGAGTAGTAATCCTCTGATCTCTCACTCTTCTATGATCTAATCTAAACACAACTATCATGTATTTTTATAATCTTTGGCCTCATATTTAAATGATGCATGTAGCTGTAATACCAGACGGAAACAGGAGATGGGCTCAGAAGAATGGTTTGGATCTGGAAAGAGGATATGAAATGGGAATTAGAAGATTTGCCGAGTTCGTTAAGTGGTCTATAGAACTAGGGGTAGATGAGATCACAGGATGGGGGATGAGTTATGATAATTACATCAGGAGAGACAGAGAGGTACTAGAGAGTATCAAAAGGGTGATAATGAGGTACTACGAAGAGAACCAAGACAGAAAGGAGGAAATATTCAGAACATATCCCGAATTAAATGATATAAATCTGAAAGTCTATGGGTTCTTTGATGATTTGGATCCAAAGGATAGAGAACTGATAGACAGAATAAACTCTCAGCTCAATGGGAAGAAGTACAGAGTGAATATTCTAGTACTATACAATGGTAGAATGGAGATACTTAAAATCGCCAGAGATCTTAGAGGCAAGGAGAGTATCAGTATGGAAGATGTGATAAACAGTCTGATGATCAGATCATATCCAGATATAGTGATAAGAACAGGTGGGCATGTGAGAACATCTGGATTCATGCCTATTCAGACTGAATACTCAGAATGGTTCTTTCTAGATAAGCTATGGCCAGAATTCACTAGGGATGACTATGTGAGGATACTTGAGGATTTCCGTAAACGTAACAGGAACTTTGGCAGATGAGAATCGAGATAGACACAGAGCTCTCTGCATATGAGAATGCTGTGAGATACTACGAAATGGCCAAGGAATTAAGGAAGAAGCTTCAGGGTATGAGAGAGGCTCTGGTTGAGATAGACAGGAAGATACAAGAGGAGAGGAAAAGGTTGGAGGAGGAAGCAAGGGAACTGGAATCACAGAAGAGAATAGTAACGAAGAGAGAATGGTATGAGAGATTCAATTGGAGCTTTACGTCTTGGGGTAGGATTGTGTTGATAGGTAGAGAT
The DNA here is from genome assembly GCA_025058915.1 of Microcaldota archaeon. Taxonomy (GTDB): domain Archaea; phylum Micrarchaeota; class Micrarchaeia; order Anstonellales; family J096; genus JAADEL01. The sequence continues at coordinate 2,340 of JANXEC010000010.1, forward strand.
GAGAATCAGAATGAGACTCTGGTTAGATCTTATTTCAGTAAATCAGATCTATTCTTCCATGCAGACATAAAAGGTGCGGCTACGGTGATATTGAAGGATGGATTGAACAGCACTCTAGAAGAGAGATTAGAGGTAGCACAGATAGCTGCGTCTTATAGCAGAGGGTGGAAGGAGGGTGTCGGGTATCTAAACGTCTATTCAGCAAGGTATGAGCAGGTAACCAAAAGCAGTGGTGAGGGATCATTAGGTATAGGTGGATTTCTGATTCAAGGTGAGAGAGAGTGGTATAAGAATACCCCTCTGTCTCTCAAAGTAGGGTTGAGGGATGGGAAGGTATATATAGTCTCAGAGTACTATACAGGGTCCTTGGATAGGTCTGTGATATTAGCACCTGGGAGAAAGTTCAGTAAAGGAGAGATAGCCAAGAGGCTTGCGAAATACTATAACGTTCACCCTGATGAGTTCCTAATCAGACTGCCTTCTGGTGATTATGTGATTAGATCCTGAGCAAGAGATCCTCTCTCCAGTATTCAACTTCTCTCATCTCTCTGAATTCCTCTATATCATATCCAATCCTCTCAACTCTGAAGTCTCTCATATCAGTCTTGGATATGAACTCTAATGTTAGATTGTTTATATCATGAACATACTGTCTAGGGATCCAAAATCTATCTTCTCTCAGAAACCCTCTCCTTAGACCCTCCATTGAATACACAGGAGGGCCTGGTTCTAGCTCCTGATAGTTTACCTGACTAGAGAGAGGAATCCCTCCTAGGTATGCTAGATTGTCTCTTACAAACACATGCAGATACTCTATGTATATCCTCTTCCTCTCTAGATACTCTCGCCAAGATCTCCCTATCTTTCTGAGTATTCCATATGCCTTGTCCTCAAGATCGTAATTATGAGATAGGAGAATCCCAAACTCACCTCCTCTAGAGATTCGGGAGATTTTGAAGTATTCATCTACCCTCCTGTTCCACAGACCTCTGCTATACATTATGAACCTAGATAGGTTGTCTCGAGACACTGCTGCAGCAACGTTCCTGGTTCCATCTGTTGGATCAACCACGACAAGATCTTCGCTGAACTCTCTTTGAACTACTCCTTCGATATCTATCCTGACTGGGATACGCCAAGATTTTGCATCCCTGATGAGCTCCAGAAAACTACCATAGTGTATTATGAGTAGTTCGCATAGATATCCTGAGAAACCATTTACTTTGTTATCAGCTCCATATAATCCAAGGGTCTTCAGGAACTTCTTCAGGAGTCTTATTTCATCTCTCATCGTGTCGTTCACTCTAGACATTATATATTCATAATGTAATGGAGTTCTATCGACTGCGCTCCGGTAGTGTTTGGATATGGGTACTATGTCTATATCAATCGATCCATACTTGACCCTTACATAGGGATGTTCAGAATATCTAAGAGTATATTCTAATTTAGATCTCTTCACAGCCTCTAGTATCTCATTGAAACCCCTGTGCTTATCTCCATCTGTCTCATAGAACATATCCAGATCATAATCAGATCTGAGGTTTGTGCCCTTTGCTACAGATCCATAGAGCCTGAGATCTAATCCTAGTTTCTCTCTGATCATCTCTGCTATTCTTAGAGACTCTCTGTTATCAGGTCTTAGCTCTCTCTTTAGACTCTCCAAAAACTCAAATCCCTCTACCATGTTTCGATATAGAACTTTCGAGGTCTCAGAGTCTTAACTATATCTATCATAAACTCTCTGTTACCACACAGATACATATCTATGTCTCTGTATTTGGATATATCTTCTATACTTATTCTTGGATCCCCTTCCCCAGTGTATCTTATATCTAGATCCAAACCTAACCTAGACATCAACCTCATCTCTGACTCATAGAGGTTTTCCTCTCTGTATCTGAAACTAGCCATGAGATGAAAATTCCCATCTATGCCTCTTGAGTATATATATCTTAGAATGCTCATGATAGGGGATATTCCTGATCCTGTGGCAACAAACAACGCCTGTTTCTGATTCTCATACAGGAACCTACCGAATGGTCCTTTCACAGTTATCTCTTTACCCTGGAGCTCGTCTAGTTTAGAGGTGAATGCACCGCCTGTTTTGGTTATAAATAATTCTATGTAGGGATAATCTGGAATCGAGGCTATCGAGTATGATCTCTCTATGCCACTGTAGACTAGGTTTATGAATTGACCTGGTCTGTAATCTATTCGAGAGTCTTTTGGGAAGAGCCTTAGAACATAGTTCCTACCTCCTCTGTTGATAGATTTTACAATATATATACTCTCCATGGATGTTATATAGGGATATTATTTAAGATAGTTTCTCTTCAGATTTTCTACTGTTTCTGTTGTGAGAGGAACCAATTCAGATCCACATTCAGGGCATTTGAACTTGTAGTCTATAGCTTCTTCAGAATCATAGTGTAGAATTTCCAGTTGTGAGCACGATGGACAATAATATAATTCCTCACCAGCCTCCAGTCTGTCTATCAGTGCATCAAACTTCCCAATGGTGTTCTCGTATATAAATCTCTCCAGACTGCCAATGTCTAGTTTCCAGTAGTATGTTACATAGCTCTTGTTATCTACCTCCTTCTTACAATCCACCACTCCTTCGCTCTCCATCCTGAGCAGAGATCTCTGCAGTGACTTCTGAGGTATACCTGTGTCATTCATAATAATACTCTCCTGAACATACGATCTCTCTGATAGGTAGAGTATTAGGTTTATTGCATCCTCACCGAATCTGTCTACAATCAGTTTCCTCACTCTGTTCAGAGACAATGCATCTGATATTCTGATCACATTCATCTATATTTCACCACTATTTCATTCGTGAGTGGTTCTAGAACATTAGTGCAATGTTCGCATTTGAAATTCAGATCCACTGCCTCCTCAAAAGAGTAGAGTTTTATGTTGAACCTCTCTGAACATCTATCGCAATAGTACAGTTCCTCTCCACTCTCAATTCTATTCATAATGTCCTCTATTCTTCCATAACTGTTCTTGTATATCCAGTCTCTCAACTCATCCAGATCCACTTTCCAATAGAAAGTGAAGTGATTAGGTAGGTTCTCTCTCTTGTAATACATAGATATTTTATGATCATGAAGAATATTCATTACTTCTCTAAGTTCCTTGCCAGAGATGTTAAGGATTCTGCAAAGATCCTCTTCGCTGATAGTTGTGTCTGGAGAGGATATGAAATATCTTATAACAGACAGTGCATTATCTCCTATTTCATTTACAATCATCTTTCTGATTTCAAAATCATTCAGCATATTTTCCAGATCAGAAAATACCTGTCTGTTCATGTATATATATTCTGCAAAACTATTTAAAAATAAAATCGTTTATATTTATTATGCGAGAGTTGAAGATCATAGAGCCATATCGACCCTTCCTACTTCTAGAGGTAGCATCTATGATGGCAGAACACAATATCAACATAGCTAGCATAAGATCCCTGAATCTCGGGGAGATAGCTATTATATCTCTGATGTTAGATGATCAGGATTTTCAGAGAGCTATGAACATTGCTGTTGAGAGGTGGAATGTGGTCAAGGCTGACAGTATAATAGTAGAATTGCAAGATAGACCTGGAGAATTAGCAAAGATGGTAAAGCTCCTAAGTAGTTATAACATAGAGATCAGAGAGAGCAATGTTGTTGATAGGAAGAACACCAAAACATACCTTATGATAAATACTACTAACAACACACTTGCAAAGAGAATACTAGAGAAGGATTATAATGTATCATGATAGGAGGATGGAAGATACTAGACAAGGCTGATGTATACATAAACACACTTAATCTATCCAAAGACGAGGAAAGGTTCATACACGAATTTCTAAATCACATAGTAAACCTAGAGAACATAGATCCAGATAGATTGGAACATCTCCTAGATGACTTTGCTGCTAAGAGTAGAGTACTGTTAAAGCAACATCAGAGGACAAAGATCCTGAATTATGTCAGGAAGTTCTACTTTGGATTAGGATATTTAGAGGATCTTATAGGCATAGATGGCATAGAGGAGATAGCGATAGTAGGATTGGGTAAGCCTATATACATATACAGAGATGGATGGAAGTCCACAAACATAACCATAACATCGAGAGACTATTTCATAGATCTAGTGAATAGATTGTCTATGAAATCCAACAGAAGAATAACACTGAAGAACCCTAGGCTGAATGCTAGCTTAGAGAACTACAGAATACATGCTTCAATAGAACCCATATCGAATTGTGAGATGACTCTCAGGATCCTAAGGAAGAATTCTTTCAGCTACAGAGATTTCCTGGATAGGCATGTGTATCCTCTTGAACTCTTGGGTTATTTTGCTATGATCATGTTCACAGACAGTTCCGTGGTTGTTGCTGGGAACACGGGTTCTGGTAAGACTAGTTTCCTGAATGCACTGATGGGTTTTGTTCCATATGGTGATAGAATAGTTATTGTAGAGGAAACTCCAGAGATCAACATACCTCATCCTCAGCAGGTTAGAATTGTAGAGAATCTTGATCTAGGAATATCTCTGAGAGATTTAGTGTATGATACTCTGAGAATGAGGAGCGATAGGACTATAGTTGGTGAGATCAGAAAACCAGATGAAGTTATTGCATTCATGGATGTAGTACTATCCGGTCAGGCCAGAGGCACATATGCTACATTTCACGCACACTCAAGCAAGGAATTAGTGAGTAGAATGATGACCTATGGAGTATCAAAGGAGGACATACTATCTATAGACTTTGTGATCATGCAGAAGAGGATATTACAGGAAGTAGATGGGAGATTAGTAGAGGTAAGGAAAGGCGTGGAGGTAACATATCTGCCTGATAATATAACTCTCTACAGAATAGACACGGGAATAGATCATCAGAGTTTCATGAAAATTCTTGAGGAAAAAACCTGGATGGAATCCAGAGTATTACAGGAGAAATACAACAAGATATTAGATTTTCTAAGAAATAACACAGGAGACTACCAAACTCTGTTCCAGAGATATCAAAGAGATATATATGGATATAATATATAGAACTCTATCGATCTTCCCAGCTATACTGTACAGTGAATACTACGAGAGACTATTCACGACACTGAACCTACCCACATCGAGCTCAAGATATCTCACAGGTGTAGTGTTTATAGCAATAATATTGATCTTCCTGTCTGTCATAAATAAATACATTCTCATACTCTCGATAGGGGTATTGATATTAGGGATGTTATATCCGATTTACCAATACAATCAGACCATCAAGACGATTAGATCTGAATTACCTAAATTCATTCTAGATATTGGTTCTGGAATGCTAATAGGATTGAATCTAGTAGATGCTATGAGACTCGCTCTGAAAGATAATCCAAACATAGAGAGGTATTTCAGGCACTACATGCAGAGGATCGAGACTGGTAGGGAGAGTGTACAGGATGTATTGGTATCTTTCAGCAATCGATTCAGAGACGAACAGATAAGTATTATTATGTTCCAGCTCATAAATTCTATATCCTCTGGATCTGCCAAGGAGTTGAAACACTTAGGAATGCAGCTGCTCAGGGATCAGATGATATCTCTCAAGGAGTTTGGGAAGAGACTTCAGATCATATCACAATTTTACATAGTCATTCTCCTGATCTTACCGATATATGTTTTCCTCGTAGCTAGCATGGCCAGGGCTACAGAGCAGGAGATTCCGGATATAGACGATTTCATAATACTTACATTTCCAACTATACTCTTAAGTATGATATATCTGATCCATTACATCTTCCCTAGTAACTATATATTCCAGAGCAGAGTAGATACAACACCTTTCCTTCTGAATCTAGGTGTGATGCTAATTGCCTATTATACAAAACTAGATGTGATACATCTCATCATACTATATACCATTCTATCAGTTGCATTTGTGTATCTGAAACACAACAAGATCTATGAATTCTATAGGGTGGCTAAGATAGAGGAAAAGCTTCTCGATGTATCTCTCATTCTGTCTTCCTTACCTATATTCAGTCTTAGGGAATTCTTCCAGAGGCTGATCAAAGCAAATATACAAGAATGGAAAACCATCGCGAAGAATTCTATCTCAATAATAGATTCCGGTATATCGGTCAAAGAGGTATTTAATAATATATACAAGATACCATCTAACTATGTCAAGGTATTTGCAACTAATTTAGAATACATATACCACTCAGGGGTATCATCAAGCGAGAGAGTGATTGAGTGGATAGATTCTTTCATAAACATGCTCAATATCAGGAAGGAAATGGAGGCAGAATTCTCGACATTCAAGTATACTATCATTATATCCTTCTTACTTGTGCCTCTCATCTATTCTTACCTATATGACTTCTCCAAGAAGATGTTGGAGGCAGAGTTCAGAGAATTACTCTATCTACCTATCCTAATAGTCGGTAGTGGTGTATCTCTAATATCTGTAATGATATCTAGGAAGGATATCGTCTATCTCTATCTGTTCGTTTTCAGTATACTTGGATTGATCTTAGTTCAACTATAAGTGAAAAAATAATATCATAAATTACAGCAGAGGGGGGAGAGGTCACTTCCGAACTACGGACACACCAAAGATAATATCTGTGTTTTTGATAAAAATTATTATATTTTATTTAAAAAGTTGTAATTTTTACAAAAACGCCCAAATATATACCCCCAAACATCAACTGGGAAGTGACGTCTCCCTCCCCCTTGCTGAAATTTTGGCATTATTGTTTTCACTTATAAGTGATTTCAACCTCTGGAGATTGTTTTTATAGCCTTTACAATCCTTTCCAAAGTCTCTAATTCTTCCCAAAGTCTCTTTAATTCTTCTATATCGTTTTTTTCTATATACTTTTCACCATATTGTCTTAAGTACTCGTATCTTTCATAATACTTCCCAAAACCAACTCTAATAGTTTTCTCATCTAGATTCTTTAACATTGACTTGGCGACTAGGATTAAACTTTTATTCACACTTTCCATATCCACAACCAACACAGAAGTAGCAGCCACCCTCATTCTTCAGAGTGTTCTGATTACATATAGGACATCTCTCAAACTTTTCAATATTCATTTGCTTCTTCTTATTACTTTCTAGTCTGAACTTTCTCTTACTATCATGATACACAGTATGGAGCTTTCCATCATCGCCTATATACACTTCCAATCCATTTACCTCTCTTTTACCATCTATTGTATTCACAATGAATTTCTTGTTTTTATACTCATCTAGATCCTCCCTATTTTTTCCAGTGTTTAGAATAGCAAATCTACTACCTTCTCTGTAGATTGTTACACCTTTCAGTCCCTGTCTCCAAGCCTCCAAATAGATCTCTGAGATTGTCTCTGGGTCTATATCTTCAGGAAGATTGATAGTTGAACTAATGCTATGATCGATATATCTCTGTGCAATACTCTGAATCTTTACTCTCATTTTCCAATCTATATTATGAGCCGTTCTCTTCATATAGTCTGGAAGGATTCTGTATATTTGCTCTTCGTTTTCTATTTTATTCGTATCGATACCATTCCTATCTAACCAGTACTTTACAGTAGGATGGAACACATAGAAAGTTCTCTTTAGGTTCTCTGAGTATCTAGTGTAGAACAAGCTGAAAACAGGTTCGATTCCTCCACTCACACCTGTATAGACTCTGTTTTCATCTACAAAACCAATAACGATATTACTAATTGTTCCTGTGGGAGCAATACTTAGGAGAGCTACATTTCTCAACCCATCCTTTCTGATCTTCTGTTTTACTTTCTCATCTATAACTTCTTTTATAAACGGAGATTCTAAAATAGCCTCAGAGAAAAGAGGGAAAGAACCTCTCTCCTTAGCCAACTCAGAACTCCAATAGTAGGATCTGTTTGCTATGAAACTCATTACCTCTTCTAGTACCTGAATTGCCCTCTCACTGTCATAGTCTATCTGGAGAGCCATGAACATATCAGCCATACCCATTATTCCGATTCCTACTCTCCTAGTCTCTTTGCTTGCCTTCCTCTGTTTCTCCAGAGGATGTAACATGATGTTCCATTCCACTACGTTATCCATGAACCTGACGATGTATTTGATTGCCTCATCCAGAGCAGGATAGTCTATGTATGCTCTCTCAGTGAAAGGTTCTCTTACAAACCTGACTAGGTTTATACTTCCTAGATTGCAGGCACCTCCATCCTCTAGAGGAACCTCACTGCAAGGGTTAGTCCCTATGATAGATCTTCCTATGTAGTTACTGTTGCTGTATTTTGTCATCTTACTCCAAAATATAAGTCCTGGTTCAGCAAAGTTATAATTACCAATGACAAAGAGGTTCCAGATATCTCTGGCCTTATACATCTTTCTGATCTCTCCCACCTCTCTGCTAGCAAAGACAGTTAGGAAATCTCCAGCCTCTCTCACAGCATATACCTCTGCATCTCTCTTTACAACATAATCACCAAACACATCTCTCTTCCAGATGTCTCTGAAAGAAGATTCATCAATCTCTATTCCTATACCCTTCAGTTCCTCCAAGCTGTTGTAGACTCCAACGAGAGAGTATTTTGAGATATCTTTGCTAGGTATACCATAACTGTAATGGACATTCTTATAGTCCTGTGTATAGTTAGGCACATAGTAGTCTTGGACCTTATAGACAAGGATCTTGTTAGGATATTTGTTTTGCTCCTCCAGAGCAGAGAAGAACTCATCATTGAACTTAATACTAATATTTGCATATCTCACCTGGAAGTTCTCGATGATCCTTTTCATAACCTTCCTGTAGGCTATATCATCTAAATTCAGATCTTTTCTGATTAGATCGGCAGCCATTTTGGTATCGTAGTTAGGTTCGCTCTTGACTCGGATGAAATTAATAATATCAGGATGTTTCACATCGATAGTCAACATAAGAGCCCCTCTTCTACCTTCCTGTCCTATCAGTCCTGTGGTTAGACTGTAGAGCTGCATGAATGACACAGAACCTGTGGAAGTGTTGCTTGCATTATGAACAACTGCTCCTGCAGGTCTGAGAACACTTATGTCTATTCCGATTCCTCCTCCATAACTATACGTTCTAGCAGCCTCATAGGCAGCCTTGTAGATAGACTCAATACTATCATCTTCAATAATAGAGACAAAACAATTCGCAAGAGTTTTTAGTCTATAGAGATCTCCTGCTCCTGCCAGAACTCTCCCTCCTGGAATGAAGAGACCTTCTCTCATCAGTTCGAAGAACTTCTGTGCATAATACATTTCATTATCTCTCTCCACAGAGGCAACAAATGCAGCCACTCTTCGGTAGACATCTTCAGGATGGTACTCGAGAGGATTTCCCTTGAGGTCTTTCAAGTAATACTTACCTGAAAATATCGTTAGAGAGAGATCGTTGAGATTATTATTGTATTCATACTTGTTTGGTATCTCTCTGAGAGTCTCCAGAATTAGCAGATATTTATTTAGAAGATACTTCGGAATTGTGTTTGCTATCTTCGATAATCCAGACTCCACTATGTTCCAGAGGAGAAGTGTGGTTCTCATGCCGTTTAATGCATTACTAAAATTTTAAATGCTATTTATAGACCATACCCACCATCTGAAATATCTTATGGGAAGCAGGAATGTTTGATTGTTATATAGATTTTAAAGATTTTTTTTACATATAATCATTATGCAGGGTGCAGTATCTTTAGAGATGATAATTCTTATAGTCTTAATATTAGCAGCTGTGATGATAGTTGGATCGATGTTACTGAACACTACTCAGAATGCAACTGAGAAGATAGATGAGAAAACCAGCAGAGTGATATCGAAGATAGAGAGGGCCTGTATAGATGATAGTGATTGTGATACTGGTAGGTGTGAGCGAGGAGTATGTAGATGATAAAATCTCTATACAGGATACTTCTGTTTATTCTTTATCATCTGATCCTGAAGTTCTATGTTTATGAATTTATGCATAAGAACAAACTTAGGAGCATCCGCTCTGAGCTAGATATCAGAGATAGTATATTTTCAGATACAGGAGATGGTGGGTTAGTGCTTAGATATCCTAAATACCACAGTGGATTTCCGGAGCTAATATTATTTCCCGATAGAAATACGAGAGAGAACTATCAGGTTGTTGACTTTATCTTCTTACCTATCATTGCTCTGAAAGATTCAAAACCAATAGGAGATCTTAATATTCCATATTACATCAGTATATTTCTATTAGCCTCACAGGTATTGTTATTTCCCATATTTTTCAAAGACGACTTACTTAGACATCTAAGGGCATGGGATGGAGAGTTCAAGTCATACGATGAATTCTATCTAATGGAATGGACATTCAGTTTTCCTATATATCCCATATGGGACATAATGTATAGTATATCATATCAATATCTAGGTTATTATTGGGCAGTGAAGCTCTGGGAATTCATATCTTTCCTCATCTTTATATACGCATTCCATGTTTCCACAAAACATCTGCCTACTCATCTAAGAATACTGGTACTCTCGATCATAATATTCCTAAATGCAAGATTCTTACTTGCAAGACCTTCTAACATGATAGGATTTTTGGTTGTGTTGCTATCAGTAATAGAATCTTCGATTTTTAGATTCATATTAGGTCTGTTTATAGGAATCAGTTACTATCTATTCTTCATATTCCTTATACCATTCCTCAACATTAGGGAGGTTAGATATGCATTCTTTCTATCTCTGATTTTCTGGTTTGTCTGGAGTGACTTCAAATATATTCAGGAGATTTATACTTTTCTGAGTTATGTAGTGGAATCAAGAAAACAAATAACGATCTTAGAGAATATAAGCTTTTGGACATCGGTTCTAAATAATGTATTAGTTGGAATGATATTTATATTCTGGATATTTAATTCTCAGAAAAACATAGATTTTATTAGGACTCTATATTTTACACTGCTTAACCAAGTCAGGTTCTTAGATACTATTCTATTACTCATGGCAAAGACTCTCAGAGAAGACATAAACATACCTAGAATCTATGGATTGATCGGTTTCATATATATGATGTATGCGATGAACCATCTGGAATTTTCTTACATAAACGATCCAGACTTTGTGAAAAAAGTATCTCTAAAGGATGTTGAAATCTTATCATACAATATGGATATACAATTCATGCTGGTATTATTTGGAGATAACATCAGAGCATCTCCTTCCATGGAAATTGGTCTAACAGATAGGGAAATTCTAGCTTTGATAATAAATAATACTCTGGATTGTGATGTGATCAGAAGGAAAGGGATAGATCTAGTAATAGAGAGAAGTCTGAAAGAAACATATCCATGCCTAGAACTTTATGATATTTACAGAGAAATAAGATTCTGGAGAGTTAGATAGATGCTCCGACCGGGATTCGAACCCGGGTCGCTGGCTTGAAAGGCCAGCATCCTGGACCACTAGACGATCGGAGCTCTCAATACAAATACAAATATAACCTTTTTAAACTTGTATCTTCCTAATATTAGCATGCAACATCGAAACATAATTCTCCTAGGTCTTGTAGTTCTATTATTATCAGGATGTATCAATCAACAATCTACAAATATAAATCTGACTGATGAACAGAAACGTAAGATAGAGAATTTAGTATCAGACATATTGTCTTTCACAAATCAAATACCAAAAAATCAGATCAACACTAAGGTGATAGGGTATTGGGTGGATTCTGATATATTGTTTGTAAATCTAACCGTATCCATAGGCGATCAATCCTTGAATATCACAACTCAATTCAGCAAAGATCTAAAATATATATTACTAGGAGTCAGGACCTTGGATGATATACAGAAAGAACTATCTGTACCAAGAGCACCTCCACAGACACCATCGAATTTACTATCTGTTCCAGATCTATCTAATGTACCCTTCAAAGGATCGCCCGATGCAGATATTATTATGATTGAGTTCAGTGACTTTGAATGTCCATTCTGCAAGAGATTTGCAGATAATACCATGCCACAGCTGAAATCAGAATGGATAGACACAGGTAAGTTAAGGTTCTACTACATACATTTCCCTCTAGGATTCCACCAAAAGGCTGAACCTTCTGCAAGAGCAAGTTACTGTGCTCAGAAACAAGGTAAGTTCTGGGAGTATCATGATATTATATTCTCTAGAATATCTACAATTCAGAACAACATTGATGGTTATGCTACTCTAGCAAGAGAAATTGGATTAGATGAAGCAGAGTTCAGGAGATGCTACGAGAGCAAGGAGGCAATCGATAAAGTTCAGAGTGATATAAGTGTATCTATGATGCAGGGTGTGCAGGGAACCCCATCTTTTCTGTTGGTTATTCCAAAATCTATTACTAATAAAGATATAGTAACAAATGCTGCAACTATAGTTAATGGGGAGGTAAGAGAGAATGATGAATTCTATGGAATCTTCTTCAGTGGAGCCTATCCATACCAACAATTCAACCAGATGCTAAGAAAGATATTATCTTAGCTATATGTTTTTCATTATCACATCTTTTTTCCTTATCTTCCTTATGGGTCTTGGCTCTGTGTACCCTAACGGCAACAATACAGTTACACGCATATCGTCTGGAATACCTAATATTTTTCTATACTCCTCCTCAATGAATCCACCCATAGGACAAGAATCAATACCTCTCTCCTTAGCTGCAAGCATGGCAAACCCAAGAGCTATGTAGGTTTGATGCTCTAGATAGGCCCTAAGACTTTCAGGGGATTTTGATGTTAATTCTGATCTCAATCTATCTAAATATCTATTCACTTTCTCAAGATCATCGCCTATAGACAATCTAGCCTGTCTGAGATCATCTAAGATTCTATCTATGTTCAGATCTGTAACAAATA
>JANXEC010000011.1 GCA_025058915.1 Microcaldota archaeon
AATGATAAATATCGAGATACAGTTCTGTATATAACTATAAAGAACAATAGATTGGTAATGAGTATAAAACCAGAGTATATAGATAAGGTTGCAAAATACTACGAAAACAGAGAACTTACAGATAGACAACTCAAAGTGATAGGAATAACTAAAATAAATGGGAAGATTCTGAAATCTGTCGCGAACAAGAAACTCCCTAAAGAGGAGCTGGTGGACCTCATAAACAGAGGATTTCTCAGAGTGGAACGCATAGATAGGAAAGAATATCTTGTTTTAGGTCCTGAATACTATAGATATTTCACGAATAGAGATGCTTAGGATAGAGGATCATACTGCTGATATCAAGATAATTGTTGAGGGGGAGTTCTGTGAGATAGTTGAGGATTTGATCTCTTACATAACACAGACATATCAAACTCAGAATTCAGATAGATATGTTGCAATAGAAATACAGGAGAGTCTTCCAGAACTATTCTTTGTAGAACTTATCAATAGGATCATAGGCGAATTGGAAGGGATGAATGGAGTACCTGTTGGATATAAAATGTTAGAATGTGAATACCTGAAATGCAAGTTCCATCTATTCTACAGACATGGTGTATGGGAGAACAGGATCAAAGCCGCCACTTTCTGGAAGTTGAAATACAAGAACGGAAGACTCGAGATAGTATTAGATGTCTAAAACCTCTACACCATCTGAGTATATCAATACATCTCTCTCATATCTCATCCCATAACTACTAGTGTAGTATCCTGGTTCAATAGTTATGGCTGTATCCAAAAGTACATGGTTGGAATCCTTAGAGAGGATAGGATATTCATGTACATCCATTCCTATTCCATGACCTATAGAATGAGGAGGGAGATTTAGATTGTTTCTCCTATATGCTCTCCTAAAGACTCTGTCAAGATCTGATGCCAGCATACCAGGTCTTATGGAATCAACTATCTCCTTAAATATAGATCTAAGTAGCCTGTATTTAGTTTCAAGCTTTGGATCATCCTGTAGCAAGACTGTTTCAGTGATGTCAGATCTATACCCCCTATATACAATCCCAAAATCTATCAACACCCCCCTACCGATCCTAATCCCTCTGGATTGGTAATGTGAGAATCTTGCATTTCTAATAGATGCAATAATTGGTCTGAAGGCACTCTCTCTAGGTATTATCATTCTCATCAATTCCTCCTCTACCTCTCTCTCTGTCATCGTTGAATCCAATCTAGAAACCAATCTATCCATTATCCTAAGTGCTTCTCTGGAAGCCTTGGATATTTTCTTCAGCTCATTACCATCTTTCCTCATCCTTATAGAGTAAAACTCATCTGTACAATCCTCTATCCTGTTTGCATGTTTAGAGATCTTGAGATATAACCTAGCGTTCATGTCTCTTAGAGGGGCAGCTATGTCTTTGCCTCTAATATCTTGAAACAGTCTATCCATATTCTCAACTTTGCCTCTATACCTATGTTCAACCAATTTTCTGTTAAGATCATAGGTATAGATAGTATCTCTGAACATAACTATATTCTCTATATCCAATCCTGTAAAGTACTTGAGATGTGTAGATGAAGGGATCAAATAATCCATATGTTTATAAAGATAGATTTAAAAAAAGAAACAGTTGTAATATTTATATGATATCAAGATCTGTTGATAGTATTTTTTCGACGAAAGATATTGTATTGCCAAATGACCCTATTGATCAGATAATAGGACAGGAGGAAGCAGTCAGGATAGCAAAGATAGCTGTACAGCAGAGGAGACATCTCCTGCTGGTAGGTCCTCCTGGAGTTGGTAAGAGTATGATTGCCAAGGCAATGGCACAATTACTTCCAAGGCCAAAGGAACAGATATATGTCCAGAACAACCCTCGGAAGCCCGAGAGACCAATAGTCAGAGTTGAGAGAATCGACAACGATATCGATAGGGTTAAAGTTGTACAGATAGGTTTGGAGGATCTCTCTGATGATGTTGCTGAGAGGATGAACATAAAATGCAGAAACTGTGGTAAGAGGAGTGAACCCAGCAAAGACATATGTCCATACTGTATGGAACGTAAATTCATACCTCAATCTAGAAACATAGGATTCATGGATATGAACAAGAATGATAGAAGGAAAAATTATTACATCAAAACAAACATCTCTGAATCTGGCACAGATATAATCCACACAGTGTATTTTATAGAGGATGATAAGGTATATAGATTCATCAAGAGCAGCAAAGATAAACTACCTGACTGGATAGAGAGCAAGATCTCACCACAGAATGATAGGAAGATAATCGTTCCATTCAACAGGTCTCTGTTCGTACAGGCAATTGCAAAGACAGAATCAGAACTCTTCGGGGACATAGAACATGATCCATATGGAGCCCATCCAGAATTAGGCATACCTTACTATGCTAGAGTGATGCCTGGAGCAGTACATGAGGCACATGAAGGGATATTGTTTATAGACGAATTATCCACAATGGAACCGCATATTCAGAGAGCACTCCTAACTGCAATGCAGGAGAAGAGATTCTCCATATCTGCTAAGAATCCAATGAGTTCAGGAGCCTTTGCCAAGGTGGAGAATGTTCCTTGTGATTTCATACTCGTAGGAGCAATAAATGTAATGGATATAGGTATGTTACATCCTGCACTGAGAAGTAGAATAAGTGGGTATGGATATGAAATACTGTTGAACACCTGGATGCCAATAACAGAGGAGAACATATATAGAACATATCAATTTGTAGCACAGGAGATAAAGAATGACGGTAAAATACCACATGCACATATCTCTGCTCTGAACGAGATCATAAAAATATCTAAATCAATAGCAAGGTCTTTCGATGATGTTCAGGGTCTGACTCTGAGACTCAGATATCTGGGTGGTATTGTGAGAGCTGCAGGAGATCTTGCAATACTGGATGGAGAGGAATATATCCTGGCAAAACATATCAGAGAGGCTGCAAAGATATCCAGACCTGTAGAGAGTCAGATCAGAGATGTGATAGGCAATAATTGGTGGAAGAATCTAAATGTTGATTATGGTAATTATAACAGGAGGAATGATGAGGGTGATGTGAGATGAGATTGGAATATATCCTAACAATTTGGGTTCTGATATTAGCATCTCTGTTCGTGATATTTGGTTCTGGATACATGATAAAGCCTAGAACTATGATAGGACCTATAGAGGTGGAGTATGTAAATGATACGATCAAAATATACCTCAACACAGACGTAGTTATTAGATCATTAACAATATATCCCAACTCACTTAATTACACTTATGATGAGATAATCAATAACCAGGTTAGATTAGAGACATGTCCTACAGCGATCGTGCTAGATACAGATAGGGGATATTACAAGGTTTTTGATGTGAAATGCTGATCAGACTAGAATTCCAGGGAGATTCAGAACATATATACCATCTACTATATCCTATCTACGAGAAAGGAGGGTTCAGAATGGAGAGATATCAAGAGAGACTGGTAATAGAGATAGATGCAAAGGACTCTGTAGAGGCAAGACAGATCATTAATAGTATCCTGAGACTTACATCTGCAGCAGAATCGATCCAAGATCTACTCAACAAAGCTTAAAAAAGTCTATTTCAATAAAATAACAATGATAGAGCTCAACAAAGAATACAACCTATCTCCCAAGGTCAAGATCATATGGATGTTAAACACTGTATTCTCCGCCCTGGGATTGATGATCCTACTGGTAATTCTAGGATTCCTATCTAGCTACTTCATAGGCCCTATATCATTGATAGCAGATACTTTCGTATTGTTAATGATCATAGGTATGTTAGTTGTACTGATTATACATTACATATACATCGAACTGAAATGGAGAAATTTCAAATACATGTTCACAGATCACAATCTAGTTATTCAATACGGTATAATCAGGAAGAGGATAGAGAGAATTCCATATGTGAAGATCCAAAACATAGCTATAAGATATGATATAATTCATAGATTCTTAGGTGTGGGTCAGGTGATAATATCAACCGCAGCTACAGATATAAAGTTGAGTGAGTTCTCTCTTGATGCTATAGAAGATCCAGAACCATTTGTTGACGAAGCTATTAGGAGAATAGAGGGATTCCAGAACAGGAAGAGTAAGAATAGAGTGCTTAAGGATTAGTTTAAATACTCTTTTCCATATTACAACAACAGAGTGATGATATTGGATGGATCTGAATTGTGATGACAAGACCCAAGGCTGAGACGTATGAAGATATTCTGTGGTGGAGCTGGACAGGAGGTAGGTAGATCTCACTTTGTGATAGAGCAAGATGGATTTAGAGTGGGTTTAGATGCAGGAATAAAGATAATTGAGGATAGAGGGATCGAGTATCCTATTCTACAAGATAATATTAAGTTCCTCGTGCTTACACATGCACACATGGATCATTCTGGCTATGTTCCTGCTCTCGACAAATCGATTCCTGTGTACATGACCAAACCTACCCTGTTGGCATCAGAGCATATGTGGATAGATGCTATCAAAGTGGCAAGGAAGAGGAACAGACCGCCTGATTATACTCCAAGGGACATCAGAAGAGTACTTAGAGATGCAGAGATATTAGATTATGGTGAGTGGGGTGCAAGTTATGGAGTGAGATTCAAGATGCTCAGAGCAGGGCATCTCCTAGGTGCTAGTATGGTATATCTTGAGATGGGAGGTAAGAGGATTTTATACACAGGAGATTTCAAGTACCAAGATACAGAACTCATAAGGAGAGCTGAACCTCCTCCTCAAGTGGATATTTTGATAATAGAATCCACATACTGGTACCAGAACCATCCAGACAGGAGATCACAGATCCAGAGAATATATGAGGTGGTCGACAGAACAATCGACATGGGAGGAGTTGCACTGTTCCCAGCATTCTCTCTAGGTAGGACTCAGGATCTCATATCTATCCTAGTTGATAGATACAAGAACAGAGTGCCTATATATGTTGACGGTCTAGGTAAGAAGATAAATCTCGTATACAGATCGTTCCGAGATGAGTTGATAGACAGGGGATTCCTGAAGAAGCTAGATGAGATAGATGAGATAGACGGAATGAAGAGAAGGAGCAAGATATTAGATCAACCAGGTATTATTATATCTTCATCAGGTATGTTAGAGGGAGGTCCGGCTCTATATTATGTATTTAACCTGAACAAGAATTCCAGCATCATACTTACAGGATATCAGATCAGAGGAAGCAACGGATACAGACTTATCAATTACAACAAGATCAAGATGAATGATGTGGAGCTGAGAGTGGATCTACCTGTCTATCATATAAGCATATCTGCACATGGAGATAGGGGAGACATAATGGAATTCATACAGAGATCTTCTCCTGAGAAGATAGTATTAGTACATTCGGATTCTAGCAATATATTCCAGGAGGAACTCAGAACAGAGCATGGCTATCAGGTATTCTCACCAACAACAGGACAATGGTTGGATTTATAGCATTTCTCCTAGCAACATTTATCATCATAAAGCTACTCATAGATCTATCTCTCCATCCAATACTGAACATAATAATATTATTAGTATGGGGTTTTATATCTTCATACAGTCTATACATTTTCTACAGAGCGGAACCTGTGCTAGGAATCATGAATATGTTCAGGACTCTAGAGTACAATCAGGCGATAGCAAGATTCTCCTGGCTAGGGGATTTTATAGTATTCCTCTCCAGAGTAGCATTCAACATAATGTTTGGATTCCTATCTATCTTCCTGTTCCCTCAACAGTATAGATACAAGGTATTGATATACATAACCTCTATGGTTCTACTGTTGATTCTTGGGATGATGTATAACGTAGCAATGTCTAAATTCATCAATCCCCCTCCACAGGACAGATCTCAGGGTATATCGATTTCAGGTATAGTGTTAGTCCTTACAGGTATAATAGGATGGTTCACATTGTCAGTAGTCTTAGGATTCAGCAGATTGTTACAGGAACTAGAGAACCAAGGACATACTACGACTCAGATAGTCACACCATTGATACCAGGGATCACCTTACCTTTTCTAGAGTCACTAATTGCTCTTGGTTTTGTGATGGTAATACATGAATTAGCTCATGCTGTGATCGCTCTCAGGAACAACATACCTCTGAAGAGCACAGGGTTAATAACCTATGGAGCTATTCCTGTGGGTGCATTTGTTGAACCTGATGAGAAGATTTTCCAGACAATGCAGGATAGGGCAGGTAAGATAGACATCCTAATGGCTGGAGTTGGTGTGAATATATTCTTTGCATTGGTGTTCTTCCTGATGTTCTGGATATTTCTGACTCTAACCACTCCACTTGCAGTGACTGGGAGTTGTGTCTCAAACGATATCATCCCTGGAAAATATGTGGTAATAAAGAAGATAGATGGTGTACCATGTGTAAATGCTTTCCTATCAAACAATTCTACACTAGAAACCAATCACGGAACATTTGTTATGAATAGATATGTGAAATACTCCCCTCTACCATCCAACTCAATATTCAGGATATATGACAATTTTGTACTAGACTTCATCTATAATTTACTCTTCATGCTATTCGCTCTGAATCTAATCATAGCTATAACTAACATGTTCCCCATATACTTCATAGATGGAGGTCAGACTTTGACTACAGTACTAGAGGGTCACAAGGGAGAGTTGTTGCTCAAGATATTTACAATAGCACTCCTAAGCATAATTCTAGTAAGTATAGTACTTAGTAGATAGTTTTAAAAAATGTTTTTAACAATATAGAAACATATGCCTGGATTGACAGATAAGTTTAGGTTGGATACTGGAATAACATCTATTCCTAATAAACCTACAGATCAAATAAAGCAAAAGATAGATCTATACCAGGAAATGAGCTCTGGGAAGAAAATACAGAGACCTGGTCTGACTGAGGAGGATGTTAATTTCCTGAATAATTTCATCAAGATTATCAACAAAAAAAGAACCAGAGCTCCAAAGGATCTAGAGAGAATAAACATAATCCTTAGAGAGATAGAGAATCATATAAGGATTCATAACAAAATGCCAGAGGGAGTGGATCCGATAATTCTGCGTGAAGTACTCGGAATAATACCAAACGGATACATCGAAGAATATCTTAATCTACAGCAAGTAACACCTCAGCACAAAAGACTCTAGATCCTGAAGGATATCTTTAGGCCATCTCTTATATAACATAAACCTCTAACAACTCTCTTCCCAGCTCTCTGTAGAGTCTCTATATTATCATCAGACTCACTACCAGGCTGAAACCACACTACCTTTACATCACTCTTTACCAGCCACTCTATTATCTCTCTCTGGCTGGATGGGGGAATAACGATTATAGCAAGATCATATTGATTCCTCAATTCTCTTAGATCTGTGTAGACTCTGGGATTGATCTTCTCCCTACCAAAACCATCTACGTTGTATCCATCTACCATTAGAGTATAGAATATCTTATGACCGAACTTAGAGGGATCTCTAGACACTCCGAATACTATTATTCTAGTATTCTTACTATATATATCTATACTCTCTTCCATATTACAGTATCATCTCTCCATACCCATATAGCCGTTTCATCTGTCCCTACAATACTTCTGGCCTCTGTATTCAGGATCTTTATAACATCACCTATATCTATCTTCTTGCCTGCATCTTCGTAGATATACACTATCCCCTCTCTGCCTCTAGTATCCTCAACCAAGAACCTATACATCTTTATCTTCCTCTTGTTTCTCTTCTCTACAAACTCCTTGATCTCTTTGGATTTGATCTTGAGCTCTCCTGTGCTGAGTATTTTCATCTTGTTTTTTATCTTCGTAATATCAAATGAATCCTCACTCTGTATGAGCTCGTATATCAGATCCATCTCTCTCATCATATAATCTCTGAGGTTCTCGAAATGTTTCCTCATCACCTCAGGTCTCTCCCTGTATTTGTCTAATGAATTGTATATATAATCGAACATGGAAAATTCCTCTCTGCTGGACTCAGGGCTCTCATCCCTCTTTGTATCTATCTCCCTGATCAATTCATTCAGCTTGATAGGTATATCCTGAGATTGATCTGTCTGTGATCTAGCAATTGCATTTATTTTCTCCATCACAGTTTCTGGTAGTTTCTTCTCCTTGTACTTGGCCTTGAATACCTGGATTGCTCTGATTGCTGCCTCTTTCACACTACTTTCCTTGTCATTAGCCAATTCTAGCAGAACCTGATATGCAAGGTCATCCTCAAAGTTAACTAGGAGATCTGCTGCTTCTGCTCTGATCTTAGGATCACTGTCATAAGCCATCTTAACTATCTTTTCCAAATCCCCCCTCTCCATATCTCCCATATCTACTTTAAGCTCTTTATATCTTTTAAAACCTTCCTTATGAGCTCTTTGTGCTCTCTATACTTGAATTTCTCCTCGATTTTCTCATCTAGTTCCAACCAGTAATAATTCACATGTTCTTTGGATAGTTTTATGTCATCATCTCCTCTATAGATTGCAAGGAATAGATAGACTCTCTTTCTCTGTATTTCACCTTTCTCTATCACAGGATATTCGAGAGTGTATTTGAGATTCTCTATTATTTCTATTTTTTCTGTATCCAGACCAGTTTCCTCTCTGAACTCTCTGAGTGCTGCCTCAATTATACTCTCTCCTTCCTCTATATGGCCTTTCGGAAAATCCAGATGACCCTTCCTGTTCCTCAGTAATAGTATTTTGTTCTGTTTCATCAGAATTATTCCAGCCGATATGATCATAATCTCACCTGGTTGGGAGAGAGGGGAGCGATAGGGATTGCTATGGAATCCCTCCGGATCAAACATCTCCCCAGTGCGATCAGCAAACAATCCCCATACCTTAGGGCTGCTCCTATCGGCCTGACCCGGTTCAGTATGGTAGATTATTGCTGATCGATGAGGTTCATCTGTTCTACCGAAGGTATCCATAGGTCCCTATCACACCCTCTCATCTGGCCCGCTCAGGGGATATCTGCGGATAGGGGACCCCTAGCCCCCGCCTACCCAACCAATTAAAATAAACTAAGATCTATTTAAAAAGTATCTACAGTGTCTCTGGATAGGACATATCTCGCACCTAGGTGATCTCGCTCTACATATCGTCTGACCAAGGGCAACAAGATGAACATTTACATGTCTCCTTAGGCTCTTCGGGACAATTCTGTTCAGTATGATATCTGTGTCTCTGGGATTATCAGTATGGATGATACCGATCCTGTTTACAATCCTATGTACATGCGTGTCAACACCCACATAATCATAACCCATCTCTGCAAGGAATACTTTTGCCACTTTGATCCCAACACCAGGCATCTCCAGAAGCTCATCTAGTGTCTCTGGAATGTCCTTGTATTCTACAGATATCCTGTACAGATTGTTAGCCTTGACCCTATAGAAAGCAACTGGCTTTATCACCTGGGCAACGTGTTCTGGATTGTCTATGTTCCATATAGAACCATACTCTCTGTAGAATCTCTCTGTTGCATCTAGAGTAACTTCATCTCTGGTTCTGGTTGATAGAAACACATACACGAATTTCTTCTCCTTGGTATCTAGATACCTCTTGATCCTATACACAGGTGAGTCTAGTTTGGCGCTCTCTATGAGATCTATGATCTCTCTGAAATTCACTTCTCGTTCTTCTCTATTGTCAGGAGACTATCTCCTCTTATGAACACATATGATATATTCAGATCTCTCTGTATCCTCACCACTACGTTCATGTGGACGTCATAGGATTGAAAGATCCCCTCTAGAGAACTGCCATCTCTGAGTTTTATTCTGATAGGTCTGTCTAGCCATGAGTTGAGAAAGTCGTACGGTTTTGGTCTATCTGCAGAATTCATCTGCTCATCCCTTGTTGTTGTTATGAGTATACATTTAAAAATCTATATCTTAGCAAGTCTCTCCTTCAACTCTGCTATCGACAGATTTGTAGAGATTATTGGGATTCTCTGTCTCTTTGCAATCTCCTTCGCCAATTCATCAACTGTCTCTAGGTTCATGAATACCACTACTTTTGGTTTGATAGGTGCTATCCTTATCACCACCATAGGGCTCCTACCTGTGCTAACCCCTAGAAATATCATTGCTCTATCAGGAATCCCTCCGTATAATAGAGGGAAGTCATCTTCAGGCATATCTAGGATTACTCTAATGCTGTCGACTATAGTGTAACCGTATATTATACTGTTCTTATCTCCTGCATCCACAATCACCTTACCATCGATTATATCCACGAATTCCTGTATTGTTATACCCTTCGAGAAATTCTTTCTTTCGAAATAATCATGTTTGTTGAAATTGGCTATTTTCTTGAGAATCTCCCCTCCTTTCATCATATCTAGCTCTATTAGGGCATCTATAAACCTCCTTATGAAAGATATGTTTGGATTTCTCCTCCTACTATTCTCATAGTCACTCAGCATAGACTGGTTTATCTTCATAACACTTGCGATCTCTTTCTGCCTAAACCCAAATATCTCCCTCCACTTCTTCAGAGTCTCCCCTACGTTTGAGCTGAAGATTATATCTCCTGCTATTATATTTTTCACATCTTCTATGTTCATGTTTTCAATATATCAGTGAAATTTAAATTACTATTATTTTACCATCATCTCTCTTAGAGATGTAGTATAGATAGGTTTTAGACAGGAAGTAATCGAAGAATACATTTCCCAGATTCACATCTATCTTCAGCCTGTTTCTATCTAGCAACGAATAGCTTATGATCCTATCTCCAGGCTGGTAGTATTTACTCTCCCTTATCTTCCACACACCATTCCCCACTGGAAATATCACAAAGCTACCTATGTTCTTCCTATTGATAAAAGCCATCACTGTCTCCAGCAGAGTCAGAGACACATTCTCCTTCAGATCAAGCAGTAGATGCTTAGGGACTATCACTTTGGTGTCTCTGGGATCGTAGATCTTGTTATCTTCCTCCAAATACCTCATTACACTGCCCATGAAATTACCTGCAAGTCTGAAGAAATTCTTTGCTCTGAGCATTATATTGTATTTCTCCTGCTGGTTTGGTGTTGAAACATTCATCCTATACAGATGTTCCTCGAACATATAGTTCTTGCATGGGTAGAAGGTATTATTCCTTATAAATCCCCCATATCCTTTGCTCTCTGCCTCTGCCAATGCAAAGGCAATATCCTTGGGCAAATAGTCCTTCTTAACACTCCATCCCTCTATCCTACCCGTTTCATCAATTCTGTATATTATATTAGCCCTGCTCAGATTCACAGAGTTCAGATCGGTCATGAACACAGATTTCTCTAGCCTATCCCATATACCATATATAGTGACATTTACCTCATCTATCTTGAGTGATGTTGGAGTGTCGTTCAGTGTCACAATTCCTCCCTTTGACGAGAGTTTGAATTCAGGTTCGTTGAACCTACCATACGGAGTTATCCCAAAGCTCTTTGGGATAGTATCCCACTTCAGTACATATGTCTCCACTCTATCACCTCTGTACTCTATGTCCTTGAGATCATCTATTAGAAGAGACATAAAAAATATATCCCTAAAACTGCCTGAATAGGCATTCTTTATAATGTTTCTAGCTAATGCATAGTCAGTCTGAAAGTCCTCATCCAATACCTCCTCTAGACTCTCGTATAGATCTGTCACTTCCATCCCTCGGAAGATATGAATATCTTTGCAGCCTCACCATCTGGAGTTGAGTATTTCTTCAGAAACTCTTGGAATAGTTTAAAGAACTTCTTGAAATTGGGATAGATTATCATCCTATCCAGAAGTATCTCTATGATCTCTAGGATCTTCTTCCTACTCATGCCTCCTGCGAACAGATATGGCAGGATCTGTTTGATTATGTAATAATTCAATATAGGATTGCCTTTTTTAGATAGGAGATCTGCAAGCTGGGGAAAACTCTCTGATATCTTCTTGAGTATCTCCCTGTACTTACTATCTCTAATGATGTTACTTATTTCATATCTGAATTCCTCAAAGTTCTTGAATCCCATTCTCTGTGTGATCTCTGCATCTATTTCATTCTTGCTGTTAGTATATTTCTCTATTACTACATTATCTACTGTCTGTCTCCTCTGTATCTCCTGCATCAATTCATCTATCTTCTGTTTTGTCTTCTGATTTATACTGGATTTTTCCTCTCTCTTCTCCTCAACCTTGGGTCTCTTGATCTGTTCTAATGTCATCTCAGTCTCCTCAGCTTTATAATATCTCTGATCCTAGACAGAAAATTCAATACTGTAGAGTGCTTGCTGCCCTGTAGGATCATATTGATCGCCTTAACAACATATTCATAGCTGTAGTAAGGTGCAATCACAGATACAGTGTTGTTGTATATTGAGATGTAACTATCAGTTATGTCCTCTAATTGTTTCTTTATACTACCATTTGTCCCTATTATTCTGCCTTTTATAACTTTTATTCTGTTGTTTGTATTGAAATAGTCTTTCAGATCTATGATATAAATAGAGTAATCTAAGTTCTTAAGAACCAGTGCTGTGTTCAGGTCAAATCCTCTGGCAATTGCTAGGATTATCATCTTTGCTGTGTACAGATCCTCAGATTCAAACCTTACAACATTTCCATCTATGTTTATCTTTATACCTGCTTCTCTCTCTAGATCATCTATTATGTCTCTGAAGTAGGTTACTCTCGACTTTGGTATTATTATTTGATCATTCATTGCTTAAGATATCGTTGATTATCTTTAAATTGGTATCATCTGTCTCCTCTGTTCTGAAGATCTTGAGGAACTCTATCATCTCACGATCTTTAGTTTCCTTTATAGCTAGGAGTATTTTTCTCCTGACATTTTCATCCCAGTCATATAGTAATTCCTTGTATAGAGTTCTCACCTCAGGATCGTCTATTATCTTTGAGAGTATAGATATTGCCTGATACTGATTAGGATGTTTTGGATTCTTCGAGATCTCTATTAGATTTCTCTTGAATCTAGCAATTGTATCCTTTGATGCGTTGTCTAGATATTGTATTGATTCCATATCTGTGTTCAGTATTTCTTCTTGTTTCTTTGGATCCATCTTCAGAAATACCAGTCTCTTCCACCTCTTGTTGTCTAATTCCTCATAGAATTGATCTGCTCTGTAACCATTGCAATTCAATATCCTGATCACAGCATCTATGAAATCCTCTGCACTTAAGCCAAAGTTCTGTTCAGTCTTGCCGAGCTCCTTCTTTGCCCAGAGCATGAACAGCGATGGATTTGAGATCTTTATGTTATCGTCATAGAATGATCTGAACAGTGCATCTCTAAATTCACTGAATATGAGAGAGTCATCATCCATGTTTTTAGAGTAGTATGTTAGATTTTTAAACATAAAATAACTCTTATATAGCGGTGATTTTAATGGAATCATTCAAGGATATAATAGATATCCTGAACACATTACTAGAGGAGAAGAATATACCTAAGAATGTAAGAATTAGCATTATGAATGCCAAGACAATACTCACAGATCAGAGCAAACTTGAGAGGGTCAGAGCAGCTCTAGCCATACATGAACTCGACAAAGTAGTGAACGATACTAACATAACCCAACACTATAGACTCAAGCTGATGAATGTGATCGCAGTGTTGGAATCAAAAACAAGATGAGTCTAATTGATCAATTGAGAGAGAGAAAGCTGAATCTAAGGATAGATGTTGTAGCAAAACAGATCCTAGATAGATGTAGCAAAGAGGAATTGGATTACATACTTGATGTGGCTCAGAGAGAGAGATTGTCAATACTAGATGAGAAGACTGTAAAATCCATACTGGCAAACAGGAAGGATATAGAGGTAAAGAAATCCATTCAGGTACCTGCCAAAGATACTGATCCTAAAGTAGAGGTTGATAGATCACTTACATATGATCCATCAATATACAGAACAAGATCTACTATCGATGATTTCATAAGTCTCTATAGATCTAGGTTCAGAGCGATATCTAGACTATTCTCGAGAGAGACTGATGACAAGGTGATAGAGATAGATAATTATGAAGATCTGAACACATCGAACCACCAGAACCAAGAGATAAGTGTGATTGGGATGGTTTTCAGGAAGAGTCTATCAAAAAATGAGAATCTAGTTCTGGACTTGGAGATAGCCTCTCCAGACTTTCAGTCATTTGGACAGAGAAAATTTGTAGTTGTAAAAGATAACCCAAACTACAAGGAATACAGAGACAATATACTTGAGGATGATATAATTCGAGTGAGAGCTAAATGGACAGGTAACATAGGCTTGGTAAGAGATATCAGCTATCCTGATCTAAACATGTCCCATCCTTTCCCTAACATACAGGAAGATATATCAATAATGTATATTTCAGATCTACACTTTGGTAGTAAGCATGTGAACCACAGGGCGATCAGGAACCTACTGACCTTTCTGAATTCCCCTACGAACCCTACGAGCAACAGAATCAAATATCTTGTAATAATAGGTGATAATGTTGAAGGTATAGGTGTCTACCCTGGACAGGAAAGAGAGTTAGAGATAGTTGATATAGAGAAGCAGTACAGAGAATTTAATAGGTTCCTGGAGGAGATACCTGATCATATAGAAGTAATATTCATCCCTGGAAACCATGATGCTACGAGGAGAAATGAACCTACGGAGTTGATTCTTGAGGACCTGATATGGACAGATAGTTATTCCTTACCAAATCCAGTGTATGTGAAGATACATGGAGTGGATCATTTGATCTATCATGGTACATCTCTGGATTCATACATAAACACTATACCAGGGATGAACTATGAAGATGCTAAGAGAGCTGCTATTGAGATACTCAAGAGGAGACATCTATCTTCGATAGTGAATGGAAATCCTGTAGCTCCTATGAACGAGGATTTTCTTGTAATAAGGAGACTTCCACATGTATTGAATCTCGGGCATGTTCATAAAGCATTTGCTGTAAATTACAGAAAAACATATGTTTTTAATCCAGGCACGTTCCAGAACCAA
>JANXEC010000012.1:0-8219 GCA_025058915.1 Microcaldota archaeon
TAATAATCATTATTGGATCAATCTAACATTAGATTCTGCAATCTCTTGGGATGTTGAATTGATTGTTGATGGAATCAGTATTACTACTGTTAGTGGAAGTGGATCTCAAAATGTGAGCATTCCTTATACACATCCAATATCTAGTAATTCTACATACATATTCAAAGTTACATATACAGTTGGTTCATCTAGTGTTACACATATGTATGGACCTTACATAGCCTATGTGGATTTTGTAGCACCTGATGTGTATGTAATCTGGCCTATAAATTCAAACAGTTATACACATGGGTATAGAGAATTAATTTTCTTAGTGGTTGATGATCTTGCTGACACCATAACATGTAATTATAATATCTCTGGACCAGTATCTTATTCCAACACTACACAAATAAATAACTTAAGTATATATTCTACTTTATTACTATTCAATCAAGGGAACTATCTCCTGAATATAACATGCAACGATTCATTAAATATAAGGAACACCGTAATAACATTTAATATCAGAGAGTCTGGAGGAAGTAGAGATGATGAATCAAATGAGGTTCCTCGAGGCAACCAATCCACCAATAACCAGACAACCAATCAAACAACAAACAACCAATCTCAGAACGTCACTCTACCAAACCAAAATCAAACCATGAACGTCTCTCCTCAGAATAATGTTTCAACACAGCAGAACTTTACAAACAACCAGAATAGACAAGATAACACTAATCAAAACGTCAGTGGAAACCAAACAACACAAAACATCATACCAAATCAAAACAACTATCCAAGACCACCACCTCAACAGCAACCTCCTCAACCAACCCCAACTAACAACAATTCAGACACTGGAACAAATCAAAACACTTCTCCTACGCAGCAAACAGAGAATTCTACTCAGAATCAGAGCTCTAACCAACAGAACAGAGCTGTATCAGATAACACAGGAAATGTATTAGGTATAATAGGTATATTGTTGCTGATTGTAATTATCTTAGTTCTACTGAGGATGGCTAAGAAAATATAAGATAGCAGGGAAAGGATCTGTATATTTTTTCTTTTTTATGAATGATTTTTATTTCTTAAGACCTATTGATTTAATAGAAATCTCTTCAATCTCTCCTTGAGCAACTCATAATTCTTCAACTCAATACATTCCAGAGAGCTATGCAGATACCTAACGCCATAGAGTATAGATATACTCTCCCTCCCTAGCCTGTAGAGAGTAGTTGCATCTGTCACTTCGTATTTGGACTTGGTTTTTATTTCTGTATCGCAAACTCTCTTAGCTAGTTCTATTAGATACCCAGGAGCTACGTTTCCTCTACCCCCTCCCTCTACAGCCACATAACCTATTTTGTTTTCCAGGCCAAATGGAGCATGCTGATCATCAGATGAATACATAACATCCAGAACAATATACTTAGGATCTTTCAGTCTAGACTCTACATAATCTAGAGTTCTATCCAATCTTGTTGTACCTTGCTCCTCCCCATGTGTCAGGATGAAATTAACCTTCATGTCTCTAGCCATTTCTAGCAGAAGAACTACACTAGCTCTATTATCCAAAGCTCTAGAATACAATCTATCTCCTATCCTAATGATTCTATTCTCAAAGACAAATGGCCACATGCTGGGAATATCCACATCATCCAATATCTCTAAGAACAGTCTCCTCTCGTCTGTCTCTGTGTGTGGCATAGGACTGGATCCAACAGCTTTCACAATCTTTCCATCTATCATAGTCTGAAACATCTTCCCATAACCCATCTCCCAAGATATCAATCCCATAGGGATAGTTCTGTAGAGATATTTGGAATACTTGTTATCAACTACAAAACCTATCTCATCGTAGTGAGCTAAGAAGACTATGTTACTATCACTGGCCAAATGAACTATATTCAATCCTGAGAGCTCTACATCTAACCCATAGTCTAGAATTATATCCACCAGTCTATCTACATGGAGATGTTCAAATCCAGTCACAAGAGGGAGATCATTTATTTTTCTCAGTAGTTCTAAGTCCATCAGAACAACTCCCTCACTCTACTCCTAACATATGATCCATCCCTCTCTACATACAGACTATAATGATTCTCCTTGCTATCGATCAACTTTAACTTATCTATTATCTCTCTGTAAGATAGCTTTCTAAGGTATGGTTCAAAACTCTCTCGCTCTATTGATATAATTCTTATGTATTGGGCTCCTAGTGCCTGAGATAGTATCTTGAAGACTTCATCAACTATCCCCCCTGTCATTACGTTCACACCTCCGTAATCACCCTCTACAAATATGAACCTCTCAACCCTGTCTATATTCATTCTATCTACCAACTCCTTGATGAATATCTCCATTCTAATGCTATCATTGATAACCTTTGTAAATGAATTCAATACGTACTCTCTTTGCTGTTGAAAACTTAGTTGATTTCTCGACGTCAGTCTATTCAATATGCTGAAGATATAGTCAAGTATTACCATAGGGTATTTTATAGAGATTCTCTTTGATGATCTAAGTATTAATTCTAAACTTTTATCATTATACTCTATCGGCGTATCTACTTCTCCATACTCTCTAGAGAATGGTGTTATTCTGAGTTTTTCAGATTTTAATTCCAGCTTAGTAGGGCTATTGAAATAACCATTTACATCTATGAAGATAGGTATAGATGATTTGGGGAATTTCCCCTTCTCCTCCTTTCTCAATAGATTTCCGAACATAGCATCCAGGAATCTCCCTAGAGACTTGGCCATTTGATTTGTAGTGACTAACCTGGATGCAATCTCAAGAATCAGTTCTCTATTAAATGTTTCAGTAGGAACTACCAGAGGAATTATGTTTAGGTTTTCTCTGGCCCTCTTACTTACTATCCCTCCATCAAGAGTAAGATTTATCAGATATATAGTTGATTCTGTGTCAAATATTCCCATGTCTAAACCAGGAGGATCTATAGATATCATCGCACCAGACTTTTTCTCTAGATCTGATATCATTTTTCTATAACTCTCTTCAGCTTGCTCCTTCTGAGCAGATCTGAATCTAATAAATCTCTCTTCCTGATGAGAGACTAAGAGTTTTGATATTTCATTCCTGAATTCCTGATCTTTAGGCCTAACCTCAATAGGTATGTTTCTCATCCATTCCTTAAATCTTTCCTTCCTATCAATCCTCTCCTGTCCATGTCTGTTAGCGAAGGTTCGAGGAAAATTATACTCTCTGGTTGATACCAGTCTATCGATGACCGGAAACATTATTACCTGCTCGTTTTTCTCGAGTAATCTAGTTGATATCAGAGCTGCCTGGACTATGTTCTGGACAGGTGAATCGATATGGATTCTATCTTCATATTTCACTATATTCCAAGCTCCTCTTCCCTCAAAAACCACTACATTCCTCTTCACTTGATGCGACATGTGTTTATGTATTTGTAATATTTTTAAAAATCTTCTCGACTCTAGTTATTATGTAGTCGATGTTATAGTTCTCATTATACACTTCCACAGGTATGTTCATAGACTTCAGTGCCTCCTCTATCTTCTTGAGAGCGATATCAGCATTTGGTCCTCCTCTCCTAACCAAAACAGTTACCCTGTGATCCAAGAAACTATCTTTATAATCTCGGATTGCCATTATTATACCATCGAAGGTTTTGGATACATCAGTGAAATTTGCAATTCCACCACCTAGTATAAGTATCTTAGGTTTAGATTGGCTCTTGAACATCGCTCTGAAGAATATCTTTGCATATTCGTATGTCTCTGTAGTGGTTGGATTGCCACTGTACTCTGCATAGTTAGCTACCTTGTCTCCGTATCCAGCTAGATACAGGCTGTCTAAGAATACCACACTAGCACCTCCTCCTGCAGTCATCAACCATATTGATCCTTGTGGATTTAGGATTGTGAGTTTAAGGGATGCACCTGTGTTTCTATCTAATTCCTCCACCATCTCTTCCTCTTCATATTTACCTTTCTCGAAAGGTTCTGGGAATTCTACTCTCCATCTAGCTCTATAATGAGAATAGTCATCTATCTCCCCTAGCATTCCTAATGGAATGATCTTGCCATCAATCTCTGTGTAGGGATTGATCTCTAGGTAGGAGATATCCATATCTATCACAAACCTATGTATCTCTGGGAAGAGTGTTGAGATCTGCCCCTGCTCTACGAATTCCTCCCTAACACTGTCCCAATTCTCCTCTATATCAACTCCTCCTCTATCAGAGTAGAGAATCCTATCCCCAAGTCTCTCTGATATGATCGCAATGTATTTCTCGGTTGAGTGTGGTATGTACTCCTCAACTAGAAAATGCTGGACTCTGCCATTATGAATAGAATAACCATAATTCTTTCTTATGAAATCTTTTGCCTGATCGATTGTGAGATTTAGACCTATCAATCCACTCTTCTGTCTCCTATTGAACATCTCATCTGCCTTTACTACATATCTCTTGGATCTATCCAGAGCATCTAGATTCGATAGCTCCGATAGAGATCTTATTAGAATCCCATTGTATGTCTCGCCTCTGTATTCATAGAACATCCTCTTCAGATCGTACTCTCTAACTCTTCTCCTTGCCATGAGTGTTTAGATTCAGGAATGTATTTAAACCTAATATTCGAATTTACAGCAACCTTTTAAAGAGCTCTGTGTGTATAAAAACATGTATCTCATAATTCTATCTGTTCTGGTTACATGCTTTGGGATACAGATGCTATCTCCTTATTCGACTGTGTTAGATGATGGAGTTGTGGTTATGGTTCAGGGTTATCCAAACGTCCCAATAGTTCTAGAGTTCAGTCCAAAACTCGAGGACAGAGAATACGATGTTTATGAAATAGATTTGCCAAGCGGCTGGAATACCAATCCTATAGCAAGATTTCAAAACCCCATTCGAATTATCATAACCCCTTCTGATAGATCAGCAGGATTGTATGTTATACCAATAAAATTCATAGATGAACAGAACATAAACCCTCTACCAGCAAAAACCATAATTCTCTATGTGAATGTATCTAGAGACATGTTCACAGTGTCAACAGATAGAAGAGTACAGGGAAACTACAGACAACCTGTGAGGTTCAAAGTGAGTGTGGATACGGCCGTGCCTTTCACTTACATAATTGAGGCAAGGAGCCATAACAACAGATTTCTGAAGGAAGTGTACATCAGAGATAGATATGAACAGACTATAGAATTCATATATCCATTCGAGGGTGAGTTTGATATCGATATAGAGGTTAGACCTAAGTACTCGAATACTATGAAATACAGACAGAAAATCACAGCAATCATAAAAGAAGATATATTCATGGACTTCCAGGCATATAAGTATGGAGCCCTGCTATATTTTCAGCAAAATTCAGTGATTGCCAGTCTCTTGAATATTCTCTATCAGCTCCTTAATAGATAGATGAAATCTCTCCAGCATCCTGAAATTCTTTCTCATTAGAGTATTTATAACACCAACCAATTCCTCATCGATTATGCATTTTGATGTGGGTACAGAAAGATTCACATTCCCCATAAGCTCAATGAAATAACCCACTTTGATTCTCTGCATCCCTCCTCTCTTGATTCCTACTGATCTTGCAGCTCTTAGGATACTATCTGCAGTGTCAATGTCTTTGGTTATGAGATGTAGAATGAATGGTTCTACCCTTAGCCATACATTATTTGATCTGGGTATATCTTTCAGATCCTCTATTGTTATGTATCTATGAAAGGTTAGGTATTTTTCACTATCTATCTTCCTACCTCTATCTATCAATACTATCACCCTACCGGAACAACTAGAGGTAGTGAATGCTTTTGGAATTGAGTTGATGTCTCTTATCAGATCTATTATGGGTTCATCTACCTCATCATGATCCAAGTAGTATTTCAATTTTTCCATCATCGATCTCTTCCTAGCCTCGAAGCTCATTCTCGATCATTCTAACTATTGCCCCTGCATCCAAATATCCGTATTTCTTACCTCTGTAGATTATGGTTGGATATGTTGTTATGTTGTAAGTTTCACTTAGATATCTGCCCAATCCTTCAAGCTTGCCATCAAATGAATACACTCTAAGCTTAATCCCCATATCTCTCAGTCTAGATCTTGCCTCAGATATCTCGAAACCCTGATAGTAACATTTCTCACATGGATCTGTTGCGTTGTTGTAATAGAAATATATTATGTACTCCGATGTGTAGTTACACCTATCTATAGCTGTCTGGAGCAGAAGATAGTCTCTGTAGAGGTATTCTAAGTAGAGGTTTTTGAGATCCTTATCAATCCTACCTTGAGACTCTAAGTACTCTATCCTCTCCCCGAGTCTCCAACTAGATTCCTCCAACCTAGGGAATAGATAGTTGAATATTCTGCAGAACTCCTGATCATCTCTCTCAAGTACGGCCTGTAGGAGTCCTATTTTCGAACTCAGATCGTTTATTTCGTTTGTGGTTCTCTCGCTTAACATTTTTGAATATCCCCAACCTATAGCAACTCCGGCCAAGAATATCGTTATAACAAACACAAATCCTGTGAAGAACACTAATTTATCTATTTCTTTCATCTCGTCTCCCACCTGTTCTGGGCCTGAGTAAGTTCTTTATGAATAACAAAAGGCCACACTAGGAACCAAGCCCAACCGAACAATATCATAAACCCTATGAAATCCAGTATCTCCAGGGGCTTTACAGGATTTTCATTTGCTTTGTTTCTGAGTATGTTTATCATATGTATCTGCCAAGGTAATAGTATTATCCAGAAGATAAATGTAGATACGAGAAAATGATCTACAATCAGATCTAACAGATCCAAACCCAGCCTGAAAATCCAGAGTCTATGGTCTATCAGGAATAGTATTAGACTCAGGAAGAATGTCGAGAAGGGTATGAAGAACAGCACATCGAGCAAATAACCAAACACAAACAGGTTCCCCCATTTCAGATCCAATAGATCCTGATGTTTGATCCTGTTCCATATACCACCTC
Organism: Microcaldota archaeon; assembly: GCA_025058915.1. Taxonomy (GTDB): domain Archaea; phylum Micrarchaeota; class Micrarchaeia; order Anstonellales; family J096; genus JAADEL01. Next base: position 6,976 of record JANXEC010000012.1, read on the forward strand.
TTATCCATCTAACTCGTTGTTTGATCAGAGAGCTCAGATTCTCTGGGACCTCTGTATAGGCAAATGCATCTAGAGATGCTAGTACTTTGTATCCATGTTTCTGGAGATTCATAGCAATCTCCTGATCTTCTGTCAGACTATTCACATCGAAGAGCCCTACTCTCTGAATTGCTTCCTTTCTGAACGCACTCAAACCCCCTGGTGTTACATATACACTATCGAACGCCTCAAGAATTCTCCTGTATACAAGAATTATGTCATATTCTATACTCTGCCATCTGTTCAGAGCCTTCCCAGTAGATATAACCCTTACACTTCCAGACACCCCTCCAACTAATGGATCTTGGAAATATGATGCGAGTCTTGCTGGTGCATCTCTGTCTATTATACTATCTGAATCGATAGTTATTATAATATCACCGGTAGATTTATGTATTCCTACGTTCTTCGCTGATGCTGCACCTCCATTCTGTTTGTTTATGATCTTTATATGCGGATTGTTTCTGTATTCCTCTAGTATCTTCTTGGTTGTAATATCTGTTGACCCATCATCAACAATTACAATCTCATACTTATCTTTTGGATAGTCAATGTTCAGAATAGCGTCTATACACTTCCTGAGGTTCTCTCTCTCATTGTACACAGGCACTACAAAACTGATCCTCCAATCATAACTCTTCCCAGATCCCCTGATGATAAGATCGTACTTCTGTATGAGTTTTGTAATAAATACAAAGCTAATTGTAAAAACTATAAAAAAAGACACTATGGCTAAAAAATATCTTACTGGTTTAGCTATATTTAGAATTAATACAAGAATTATGAAGAATATAACTCCTAATAGGAAGAGTCTAACATGCTCTCTACTAAATCTCATCTCTCTTCAGAGACCTTAGTTTTACAAAGTTCTCTCTCTCCATCTCCTCTAACTTCTGCCTTATAGTCTCTATATCTCGCTCTATTCTAGGTATTATTACATATTGTAATGAATTCACTCTCCTCTTGGTTTTCCTTATCTCTCTCAGTATGTATTTCAGACTTGCAACTATTTCAGTTAGATCTATCAGCACATCTAGGAGTTCTCTGTTTATCTTTGCCAATGCACCTAGAGATACGGATCTAATGAATGGGTAGTAGGTCTCTTTATCACGTTTGGTTATGGCTATCTTTGGAATCTTAACTCCCATGATGTTTCTGTAAGATATCAACAACGTATAATCCAGAGAGTTATATATAGATATTGC
>JANXEC010000012.1:8229-14445 GCA_025058915.1 Microcaldota archaeon
TCCAGTTCTGCGTATGTGAATTCTCTAGATACAACCTTTGCAATCTCCTTGCTCTCACCTACCATACTACCTATTTTGGATTGTCTATCTCTAAATTTTTTCATTAGCTCGAACAGATTTGATACCAAAACATCGAGTTTTTTCTTCAACAATCCGTATCCTTTCCTGGCTAGATTCAACCTGTTCTTAAGTCTGAGCAATTCCATTCTGGTATACTGAACATCACTTGACATATTTTCTCCAATACTTCTCGATTTCCTCTCTCTTAACCTTCTTCAGCTCTGTCTCTGGTAACACTGATAGTAACTCCCATCCTAGCTCTAGACTCCTCTCTATATCTCTCCTCTCCCCTCTACCTTGTGCTATGAATCTTCTCTCAAAATCTTCAGCAAACTTAAGATATTTCCTATCAGTCTCTCCCAGTGAATCCTCTCCAACCACAGCAGCCAATGCCCTTAGATCTCTTCCGTTTGCATATGATGCATAGAGCTGGTTACTCAGATTCTTATGATCCTCTCTTGTTTTACCCTTACCGATACCATTATTCATCAGTCTGCTTAGGCTAGGTAATGGATCTACTGCAGGATATAGTCCTTTCCTGTACAGCTCTCTACTCAACACTATCTGACCCTCTGTAATATACCCTGTAAGATCTGGAATAGGATGGGTTCTATCATCACTAGGCATAGTGAGGATAGGGATTTGGGTTACACTACCTCTCTTACCAACCACTATACCAGCTCTCTCGTATATCGTTGCAAAATCTGTATACATATATCCTGGATATCCTCTCCTTCCAGGTATCTCCTTTCTGGCACCAGATATCTCTCTGAGTGCCTCTGCATAATTAGTTATATCTGTGAGTATCACCAGTACATGCATGTCCCTCTGGAATGCTAGATATTCTGCCACTGTTAGTGCCAGTCGAGGTGTGAGAAGTCTCTCTATAGCAGGATCGTTTGCAAGATTCAGAAACAGTACTGATCTCTCGATAGCACCTGTTCTCTCAAAGTCTCTCCTGAAGAACAGTGCTTCATCGTAGGTAATTCCTATTGCAGCAAACACTACAGCAAAGTTTTCTCCTCTCACATTAGCCTGTCTTGCTATTTGAGCTGCTAACTCATTATGTGGCAATCCTGCTCCTGAGAAGATAGGTAGTTTCTGTCCTCTCACTAGAGTGTTCATCACATCAATAGTCGATATTCCTGTCTCTATGAAGTCGTTTGGTGGTCTTCTTGCAAATGGATTGATAGGTTCTCCATTTACATTCAACCTCATCTCAGACTTTATGATACTACCGTCTAGACTCCTACCAAATCCATCGAACACTTTCCCTAACAACTCCTCACTCACACCAAATAGCATAGGCTCTGCTGTGAATGATACTGTGGCGTTCCTGTTCAGATCTATTGTGTTACCAAATACCTGAACTACAGCAATTCCCTCTCTAGCCTCCAATACCTGACCCTTGATCTTGTCTCCATTCTCCTTCCTTATATCTACTATCTCACCATACATCACAGGATGTTCTACTCTCACAAACAGTAATGGGCCTGCTATATCTTGTATTGATCTGTACTCTATCATATCAGAACACCTCTATCATTTTGAATATAGATCTTATCTCATCAACACTCATAAATTTCATTTTAGCTATCTTGTCTGTTATGGGGTTGTTCCTAAGCTCCTGGATTGTTTTAGTACCTTGTTCAATGTGTTTCAGACCTCTGTTGTAGTATTCTACGATTGCTCTGATCATTAGTGATTGTTTCTCTAGACTAGAGTATGCATCTATTTCATCGAATGCATTCTGTTGCAGGAAGTCCTCCCTTATCATCTTACCTATCAACAGAATGAATTGCTCTCTCTCAGGTAGGGCATCTGGACCGACGAGCTGGACTATTTCCTGGAGTTCTGCCTCTCTCTGCAGGAGTCTTGATATGGTGTATAGATTGTCTGGGAATTGCTGATCAACATTCTTCCTGTAATATTCATATACTATATCTCTGTAAAGTGAATAGCTCCTGAGCCAGTTAATAGATGGGAAATGTCTCCTCTGAGCAAGAGATGCGTCTAATGCCAAGAAACCCTTTACCACTCTTAATGTATTCTGAGACACAGGTTCGGACAGATCTCCTCCTGGAGGAGAGACAGCACCTATCACAGATATACTTCCTGTATCTCCATTCAGAGTCTTTACCCTCCCAGCCCTCTCATAGAATTCTGCTATCTTTTTAGAGAGATATGAAGGGTATCCTTCCTCTCCAGGCATCTCCTCAAGTCTTCCAGATATCTCTCTCAATGCCTCTGCCCATCTACTAGTTGAATCTGCCATGAGAGCAACATCATAACCCATATCTCTGAAGTACTCTGCTATCGTTATACCAACATATATACTAGCCTCCCTTGCAGCCACAGGCATGTTAGAGGTATTTGCGATCAGAACAGTTCTGTTCATCAGAGCATTCCCTGTCTTTGGATCTTTGAGATGAGGGAACTCCACAAGTACCTCTGTCATCTCATTACCTCTCTCCCCACAACCTATATACACAACCACATCTGCGTCAGAATACTTTGCTAGACTCTGCTGTGTAACAGTCTTACCAGAACCAAAAGGTCCTGGAATGGCAACAACTCCTCCCTTAGCTATGGGAAATAGACTATCTATAATCCTTATACCAGTAATTAGAGGTATTTCGGTTGCAAATTTCTCTTGGATTGGCCTAGGCACTCTTACAGGCCATCTCTGCATCATAGTTATATCTTGCTCCTTCTGATTCACCCTAACACTACCTATAGGTTCGTCAACTCTATAATCACCAGACTTGAGTTCTATCAACTCTCCATCAACACTTGAGAGTATGTAGTGTTTAAGACTAGGTGTCTCCTGGACATAACCTAAGATATTACCTCTCCTGACCCTGTTGCCATTGAAGGTTTTCACAAAGGTCCATTTTCTCTTCCTGTCCAGGGCAGGAACATCTATCCCTCTTCTGATAAACACGCTATTAGAGAGATTGTATATCTGCTCCAGAGGTCTCTCCAGTCCATCGTAGATAGACCCTAATAATCCTGGTCCTAGTTCAACTGAAAGAGGCCTACCTGTTCTCTCCACAGGCTCTCCTATCCTCAGACCTACTGTATCTTCATACACCTGTACAATAGCTCTGTTCCCCCTTATCTCAATCACCTCACCTATTAACCTCTCCTCTCCTACTCTTACTATCTCATACATAGATGCATCTAGTTCAGCTACAACTACAGGTCCGGATATTTTGGTTATTTTCCCTCTCATTTTAACACCTCTATACCAAGAGCATCCTTCAGCTCCTTTTTAATTTGATCAATCTCGTTTAAATATACTATGATTGCCTTGGATTTTGATATGTAATGCTTGTGAACCTCTCTGGTTATGTTCAGAGTGTCATCGAGAATTATTATTCCTATGCTCTCATCACTGAGGAGAGTCTTGAGTTTATGATTGAACTCTGTGTCTGTATCTACTATGTATACATCTGAAATCCCTGCAATATAGAAACCTATGCAGAAATCTTTCCTACCTAGCACGCATACCTTCACGATTTATCACCTCATTTATGAACCTCCTCTCTCTATCCAATAGTTTCAATACTACATATGCCTTATCTGTTAGAAACCAAGTTCTTGGATAGATAGTTCTATATCTCTCCATCAGATATCTGTTCAGGATCTCCTCTGCTCTGTATAGGTTAGGTTCATTCTTTACCTCCTCTAATAGTAGAGATGGATTGAAAGGTATTATTTCCTTACCCAGATATCTGTATATCAGATAGGCTCTGTTTGATATCTCCCTATGGATAATGTGTTTTAGAGTCTCTGATCTCTGAGCTAGTCTCATTTTAGACTCTACTACAAACATCTCTAAGGAATATGAAATCTTTCCGTATCCAGGCATCTCCTGGATCTTAACATACCTACCGAGCGTGGTTGCTCTCATGAAACCTATTGGATCAGGTCTCCTCTTGAATTCTGCCATTAAATACTCTTTGTTATCTATGAATGACATTACCTTGGGATGTTCAACGTTTCTGTATTTTTCATCTAACATTATCAATATATTCTTAGCCTCATACTCAGCTATCAGATCTATGAACATATCATCATCCTGAATGTAATTTCTGATTCTATATACTATCTCATTGAACCTCTTGAATAGTGCCTTCTCTATGGTTGCTTTGATAGAGTCTCTGTAATCAAAATATTTTCCATAGGGAGTCTGTTTCAGTAGTTCATATATAGTTGCTATAGAATCATATTTTGTTAGTTCCTGGAGGAAAAGTTCTGATAGGAAAGTTGATCTTATAGCACTCAGATATGCATTCAAGATTTCAGGCTCATTCATACATGATCTACTATACTCTGAAGATGCTTATCTATTATCCTTCTCATATCCATGTTAATATAGTATCTCTTGCCTTTTGGTCTGTATATGAATCCATACTTCAGTTCCCTGGATCTTTCTGCCCCAGGTATATCTATATTCCCTGGAACTATAATGTGTTCATAATCAAGTTTGCTTATTATATCTTTGAGGTCGTTGCTGTGCCTCTGATTCATGTAATTCAGAAGATCCTCTATCTGCTCCTCTAAGAATGTTCTCTTTCTATGGTTCAGATCTCTCTCAAGTTGGTTCTTTAGAGTCCTGAGTGCATTTTCATTCTGTTCTATTATCTCTCTCTCATATGATCTCAGTGTCTCCTCTTTCTTTCTTTTCAGATCTTCCTCAAGTTTGGTTCTTTCTAATTCAAGCTGTATTCTGAAATTCTCTAGTTCTCTCTCCAGTTTAGCCTTGTGCTCTGCAATTATTTGATCCTCTATCATCTTGGTATTATGAATACAGCAACTATGCTAAGAATCAATATGGTTTCTGGTAGAGCGAGATATATGAGCATATCACCCTTGAGTTCAGGTCTCTCAGCAAGGGTTGCAGCAAATGAGGAACCTATCTTACCTTGAGAGTATCCTGTTGCTAATGCTGCCAATCCTATCATCAATCCTGCAGCGAGAGCAACCATTCCAGAACTATCTGTTTGTACTATTTCCTTTGCAGCATCCTCTGCCATCTTATTCACCCCTCACTTTCTTAACTGAAAATAGGTTTAAAAACCTTCCACCACCTCTGAAGAATCTTGTTCTGAATTCAACGAGATTCAATCTACCTGCCTGTATAGAGGCCTCTACAACTATCAAAACCAGATGTAGAAGGTGAAACACGATAACAAATATCAGAGATGGCAAGAAGTTAAGGTTCAGAAGACTATTTATTAATTGAGCGAAAACTACTCCAACAATCCCGAGAACCGCCAGTCTTACATATGATGCGAACGCAGAGATGATTGATGGAAGTTCTATCAAACCTATGAAACCCTCCTCCTTCAGTATGAATATCACTGCTACAGCGCCTAAGATCAACATCCAATCACTGAATACACCGAGCACAACAGACATCAATATACTCAGCAACACCATCCATCCCAGACTACTCATTATATGTCCTATGTCTCGATGATGATCCAGATGTTTGAGAATGTTTAGAATATAACTTAACATCAGATGAATATATCCTAATACCAATGCGAATATCATGTATTCGTTTATATGATCTCCTCTATGGAAGAGGAATGGAAGTTTCAGAATCTGAAAACCAGCGAATTCATCGAATATAATTCCAAACACAATACTCCAAAATCCTCCCATATACCACATCTTTGCCATACTGTTCAGAATCCCATTCACAAATCTCCTCTCCAACATCTTCGAGAGTATCATTATGAGAATTCCATACACAGCATCTCCAACTATGAAACCAAACATGATTGGGAAGAATAGATAGTAGAAAGTTGAAGGATCGATATCTCTGTAACTAGGGATCCCTCCGAATCCATACGAAACCCTCTCTATCCCTTTTACAGCTTTAGGGTTATCGATGTACACAACAGGAGAATCTTCGAGCTCCTCATAAACGATCTCAACATCCTTGCCGAAAGAATGTTCTAGAGAACTCTTCAGATTGCTCAAGAATCTCTCTGGTACATAGCACTCTACCAAGCCAAAACCATTCCCCTTCCCTACCCTCTTCATAACACTCTCTCGATCCAGATAGATCATTACAGACAATTTTACATCCCTAAGATAGGGATCGTTCTCTATCTTCTCTATTTCGCTCTTTATATCTTC
>JANXEC010000013.1 GCA_025058915.1 Microcaldota archaeon
TTCTTCAATCCGTATTTGTTCATAAGTCTCGTCTCCTCTCTAATTCTGTATGTATCGAACAATCTTTTGGGTTTCTGGTATTTCTTATGGAGTTTTCTCATTCCTCATCACCCCTGTTTATTCTGCTGTTGCTGTTGTGTCTGTTGCTGTTTGTTTCTCATAACCCCTACACTCATTCCTTTTCTACCTGTGTTCTTGGTTCTCTGTCCTCGGACTTTCTTACCTCTTATGTGTCTGTATCCCTGCCAGTTATACATCTTCTTCTTCCTCTCTATAGACATTCTCGTTGCAAACAGCAGATCATTCATGATCAGATGGTATGATTTCCCATCCCATATATCTTTTCTCCTGTTCATTAGATAGATAGGCATCTTCGATGAGTCGAGATTATAGAGAAGATTGTCGATAGCTGCTATCTGATCATCACTCAGATTACCCACAAATTCATCCTTTCCTATTCCTAACTCCTTCTGAATGATATTGCTGAGATACTTCCCTGTTGCGAAAGATATTCCCTTCACTCTCCATAGGGCTCTATAGAGTTTAGTTTCTCCCGGTATATCTACTCCGGCTATTCTCACTATTCCTCTCTTAACTTCCACCTTCTTCGTATTTACCTTGTTCTTCTTAGTCTCTACCTTCTCCTTCTTCTCTTTCTTCATCCAATATCACCATCAGTTAGAATAGATTAGTTAGATTTAAATATTTAATCCAGTGAACAGTGATTGGATCAGATTTATGAATATATATAGCAATGCATATGACATAAACATCGTGATCATTAGGTTCTTGTAGAGTTCACTCCTCTTTCCCTCTGATCCTGAGATTATTAGGGATGTGAACAGAGATGTGATGAAGATAGATAGTATTGAGAAGTAGAGAAACGCCTCCTTATTTATACTAGGTATGGAGAATGATACGTTTATAGGTATCATACCAGGAGAGATCCTTACCTCCCCTACCTGAGAGAACACTCCGTAGAGAATGTCAATGAGTTTCAGAGATATAGCATATAGGAGTGGCATCCCGAACACAGAGGCTATGAATATGAATGATTTATACGTTGTGAGACTAGTTGTTATCTCATCCTTGTAGTTCTGTATCTCTCTTATGTCAATAGCGAGTTTTTCTATTATATCAGCCAATCTCGCCCCTGTCCTTATGCCTTCAACTATTATCACAAAACTCCTCCTGATTATTATGGATTCAAAATCCTCACTCAGTCTCAATATTGCCTGATCTATCGGAATTCCTGAATAGTACTCTCTAACTCTTGTTTTTACTATGTTAGAGAACAATCCGTATTCTTCCTTTGCTGCATCAAGCATAGCATGATCCAAGATGTTTCCGCTCCTCAGACTTGCAGCTAGATTCATCAGAAACTCTGGAAATACCCTCTCACTATCCCTCTTTATTCTATCCGCCCTAAGATCAACAAAACCATTCACCAATAGATAGATGAGACTAAAAATAATAACTCCGTACACCAAAGTTCCAGTGAATGCCACTATATATATTCTCTCAAAGACATAGTTGTTCCCTCCAAACACAAGATTTACATCTCTGACGTTTATCTTTGCAAACACCCCTCCTATATCGTTGATAGCTAGCAAATACCCTATTATAAACGAGAATATGAACGAAAACACTATGAATCCAGACAGTGTCTCTCCAGATATGTTTAGATTTGCATATCTCAACCTCCTGTTCCATTCATATACATACGTTCTAGGTAAGATCTTGCTCAACAACTCAAACATGTTTTCCACCTACTCAAACAGACTGTATCTAGGTTTAGCAAACATAATGTATCTATAAAACATATACTGTACCATACCTACAACCATCAGCAGGAGCACAAGGTGAATTATGTTCAGGTCCGCTCCTCTACCAGTGAAGGACAGTATTATGAGAATTATAGGAACTGATAGAGTAGGCAAGATAATAGCTAACAACATATATATCAACATCATTGGACTGAGCCTGTATCCAAATCTCCTATATTCATTCACTTTCTCATTCGTTATCTGCTTCTCTAGTTCTTCCAATATCTTAGCAAGATCACCACCAGTATCTATCCCACTGGCTATCTGCAGAAGTACAAACTTCATGTAGTTGCTAGGTACCATCTCTGCCTCCTCTCTGAGCGCTTTGCTAGGGGAGATACCTGAAGATATCTTCTTGGCAATTCTCTCCATCACCTCACTCGCTTTTCCGTATCCTTTAGACGTTAACAGAAATATGTTGTATGGAGGTATACCTGATCTCAATACAACTACCATGTGTTTCAGCAAGAACCCTAATTCATAATCAATCCCTTTTCTATACATCTCTATCTTGACATCAACCTCCTTGATGTTTATCAGATACCACATCAGCAGAGTCCCCAAAAATACCAACAGTATCAGAAACATCATAAGATTCATATCATTAACAGCATTTGATATTAATATCAAGATTCCAATCAGAGCTGTGGATAGAAACGAATAGATGATACTGAGAATAATCGCTCTCTTCCTGTAACTATCTTCACTGATCTCATAACCAGCTACTTTGAGTTTCTGCTGGAGGTTCATGTATTTGATTAAAGTGATATTTATTTATACCTATCACTGTTGTTCCTTCAGATATTTCTCTATCAACCTATCCGGTACTCCCTTCTGTTTCAGATATATCTCCTTAGCCCTAAGGAGAGCTTGAGATTCATCTATCTGTTTGAGTGAATACTTCCTGAAAGTGCCTGGATCGAATTTCATAAGGTACAGAAGTAAAGAAGAATTACTCATTCTCTTCATAGTATCAAATACCACACTGTAAGGTTCAAATGAATTCGCTGAATGTTCCACAACTTTGGCGCTCTGTCTAGATGATTGTTCTGTTCCTAGGATCTTGTTTCTCAATCTCTCCCCGTCCTCCCTCCCTATTCCTAACTTAAGAATCAAATAATCAACAAGCTTATTAGGGTCTCCTGTGGTTCTGTATGATTTGAGTAGCTTGATCTTCTCAGCAATTGCCTGCTTCTTGGATGCTGTTGGTTCCTGTCTGTAGAGAGAGGATAATCTTACTATCTCCGCATTCACATCATCCTTTAACCTGTTGAATTCCTCTAGATATGAATCTATTGATCCTTGGTTGCTATCATTTTTTGATATATTCTGAACCTTCTGCTCAAGTTTTTTCCATTCTCCCTCCTCAATCGCATCAACTTTACTGTAATGTTCTACCACATCTGTCTGGATGAGTGGCTTCTGTTGAGATTCAGAACCTATCTCAGTCTTTATCTCCAGATCTTTGGATTCTTCTCTATTGGATTGTGACTGTACATACTTCATCTGAGTCCCGCTGAGTGATACTAATTTCCAGAAAGATCTGAGGTCAGAATCATACAGATCCTGCTCATATATTCTAGTATTAGATCCTAGAATTTTTGATATTTTATCTATCAATATAGCCTCTCTGAAGAAATCATTCATCAAACTCCCACCTCCTGTTGTTTGCAGCGAATTCCATTATCTCTTCAGGATTCTTGTAGTATCTCGAAACCAAATATCCAACCCTGTCCACATCATAATATTCCTGTTTTACCATCCAATTCAGTACATGTTCTTTCTCTTTGATATCTATCATCACCTCATCTTCTTTCCAACCTAGATAGATTTCAAATAGTTCAAATGTTCGCTTCATCCTTCTTTTCTCATATAGATCTCTCTTGAAATTCCATCTATATAATATATTTACCTCTCCATTCTCCAGAACCTCCGCAACCTCAAATGTTTTCCTAACATTATCTCTCCTATTCCTGACTTGAACCATTATAATACCCAAACTATCTAGCATCTCCTTTGGCAGGTTAATAGGAGGAGTAGTAAGTCTATTCACAGCCTGATTTGCACTGTCTGCATGTATAGTTGAATAAACACTATGACCTGTACGCATAGCCTCAAACATTATTTCAGCCTCTCTCTGCCTCCTAACTTCACCAACCAGTATTCTATCAGGTCTCATTCTTAGGCTGTTCACTAACAGATCCAACATACTTATCTCTCCTTTGCCCTCTGGGTTTGGCTGTCTAACTACCAGAGGAACCCACTGTAGATATTTTGGCAACGTAAGCTCTCTTGTATCTTCTATTGATATCACACGTTGATTAGGAGGTATGAATTCAGCAATACTGTTCAGCACTGAAGTCTTACCAGATCCTGTTCCTCCTGCAATAAGTATAGATATTTCATTCTGTACATATGTCCATACCAGAGCAGCTACCTCTGAACTCAGAGTGTTGTTCTTTATTAACCTAGTGATAGTCCACGGATTCTTTGAGAATTTTCTTATTGTAATAGTGTTCCCGAAGTTAGATATAGGATGCAAGGTTGCATTTACTCTACTTCCGTCTGGTAACGTTGCATCTAGTAGTGGATTGAGAATATTTATCTGTCTTCCTACTCTTCTGGCTATGGTGGATGCATAATTATATATATCCTCCTCTTTCTTTATGTAGATGTTTGTTTTGCACCATCCAAATCTCTTGTGATAGATCCATATAGGAGAAGATGCCCCATTCACACAGATCTCTTCAATATTTTCATCATATCCTATTATCTCCAATTCCCCCAGTCCTACTGTAGTGAGCAAAAGATATTCAACCAGTATATTGAGAGATCTGTCATCGATCTCTCTGAAGTTCTCTCTCAATATCTTCTCAGCTGTGGCTCTATAGGAAGATCTTACATAATCATACTTGTTAGGATCTAGGAGATCTCTGATATCAACATTAGCTCTCTTGATAAGATCATATTTGATCTTGTTGTCTATGATTATTCTGGTAGCATCACTCAGAGAGGGGATTTTGAGTTCATACACTGGAATAAACTCATTTGGAGGTTGTTTGATACTTACATTCACACTAAACCCACTAGGGCTAGTTATTGTATATTCTGTATCACTCATTTCTTGATTACCACATTCAGTATTCTGTTTGAAATGGATCTGTCAATTATCTTACCGTTATGAAACTCTTCTTGGATAGGGATTTTTATGTTCAGATCCTGCCCCTTTATGACTAATTTGCCTCTCTCTATCTCTATGTTCAGATCTTCCAATCTATAGTTCCTGTTCAACATCACTGTTACATCCAACTCATCTCCGTATCTAGACATCTCAAACACAGGCATATCGATTCTCTCCTGTGGTTCCTCTATGTTCTTCCTCATCTGCTCTATCTCCTTAAATATCTCAGCTGGATCCATACCAAAACCCATCAACATTCTATTCATTATATTGTGTATTCTCTCAATCTCCTTATTGAATCTCTCCATCTCTTTCGGATCAAAATTATCACTGATCTCTATCTTTGGAGGAGAATTACCCTCTTTTATTATTCTTATACTGAACTTCCTAACCTTGAAGTCATCCTCATCCATGTTCCATCACCAATAATATAAATAGAATTTCTCTTTTAAAACATTACTCTAAAACACAAGAATTAGAAAGACTGGCTTGAGATAATATTTATTTACTTCTTCTTCTCTTTAGGCATTTTCATGCCCACCCCTAATAAAATAATAACAAAGATAGCTTTTTATATTTAACTATCCCTCTTTTACATGGAATGATCCTAAGGAGAGATTCAAGATTGTATACTAAAAACCTTGTCCCTGGTAGAACTGTATATGGAGAGAAATTAATATATGATAATGGTGTTGAATACAGAGAGTGGGATCCATATAGGAGCAAACTAGCAGGGGCTATACTTAGAGGGCTGAGAACATTTAGCTTCAGAGAGGATTCTTCGGTTCTATATCTTGGAGCTTCCACTGGTACTACTGTATCTCATGTATCTGATATATGCTACAGAGGTCAGATCTATGCAGTGGAAATATCTAAGAGGATGATGGTCAAGCTCCTAGAGTTAGCAAAAGTCAGAGAGAATATAATCCCTATACTTGCCGATGCAAACCATCCAGAGATCTATCAGGAGATAGGAAAGGTAGATATAATTTATCAGGATATTGCCCAACCAAACCAATCTGAGATATTTCTAAAGAATCTCAGGATGTTCAATCCGAAGACATCATATCTGTGTCTGAAAACACAGAGTATTGATGTATCTGAAGATCCGGAAACGATTCTAGAGACTGAACTGAAGAGAATAAAAATAGATCCAAAGGAGATAATTCAACTTGACCCTTTTGATAGACACCATTACTTCTTGGTGTTTGAATTTGATGGATGAAATATGTAGACTCTCTGTTCACTCTGCATCTCTATAAGTTTCCCTATTAGACTATTCTCTATATCTATCATATCGACTCCCAAAAGTTTAGCCATTCTCTTCTTCTCTTTCATAGCATTTTTCCCTCGGACCACATATATGAATATATCATCATCACTCTCCCATATATCTTTCATTCTGCGAGTTATTTGATTTTCTCCACTAGAATCAGGTTCAAGTTTAGATGTATAGTAAATCCGTCTGTTTATTATATCCTTACACCATCTCCTCACTCTTTCATTTTTCACGGTATTAGCTAATTTCCATAGTATCACATCATCACCATCATATATGAGATCATTTAGTGTTATATCATCATCTGTAAAGGCCTTATAGAGACATTTCTGTAGGATTGCTGCTGCAGCTATAACCTTTGGGTGATTATAGACCTTCTGAAACATCATGTGTCTTGCAATTAGCATTGATTCAATGTTCTGCTTTGCCTCATTTTTTACTCTCCAGTTCTCCTTCTTTCTCCAGTTACCTATGAAATAAATATTATTCAATATGTACTCAGTATCAATGCTACCCAACATAACTCCAGTGTAATAAGAATCTCTCATCAAATAATCCAATCTATCTAATCCTGCCTCAAAACTTATGAGAGGATGTTCTTGGAATTCTACATTATCTAATTCATTCTCACCATTCTCATTCCTATATTCATCTCGATATTTCTCTATTAGTCTATTCGCTAGCTTCTCTCCTAATCTCTCATGAAATGGTTTGGTATTTGATTGTTTGTTGATCTTAATCTCTTCATCATTATAAGTCAAAGTGATATTCCGATCCTGATTTATTATATTCAGAACTTGCTCACTATCATGCGAAAAAGATACATGCCCTAGATCATGTAACAATCCATATATCTTTGCGATTTTGATCTGCTCTTGGATCTCTCTATCAGACATATCTATATTATTCTCCTCTAGTTTTCTCACAACATCAAAATATCTATCAACCAATGCATATACTCCGATGGAATGTTGAAATCTCGTGTGTGTTGCTCCTGGATAAATAAGATGTGCCAAGGATAATTGTCTTACCCTTCTGAGCCTATTCACTAAATAATCATCAACTAGTTTTGCATAGATCCGATTAAAATACACCATTCCATGGAGAGAGTCGTATATCGTCAACATGATCTATTCAGATCCTCCTATACGTATTTGTACTCTCCTCAATGCATTCCCCTGCGTCAGCAAGAATTACTAGTATTATCTTTACCATCATACTAGGTAAACCTAGTTTCTTGGATATATCGTCAACATGCATTGGAGTTTTGATTGCTCTAAGTATTTTTTCTTTGTTGTTCTGCATCAATCTCTTCCTTATAACATATATCTTTCCATCAACAACATTCATCAGAACAATAAAATCTTCTATATCATCTCTCTTCTGGAACACCTCAAAATCTTCTGTTGATAAAACACCGTACTCTAGATCTTTCGCTAGTAGGGTCTTTCTTTGGGATATCTTCTTCATCTCCTCATACATCTGCTCCGGAAAACTGATCTTACCATTAGGTAGGAGCTTCACATAATTCTTATCTATCAATCCCCTTAATAGTTTCATCTCATTCTCATTGAGATTCTTCGATAGATTCTGTATGTTTCTATCCTTATAGTAGATCATAGACACTTTCCATAGCAACTCTACTTCCTCTTCGCTTAGACTCTTGATTATTTCCTCCTTAGCTACTCTCTGAGAAGCCTCTGGTTTGGTGGATTTTTCCTGTTCAGATTTTTCCTTAGACTGTATGGATCTGTCTACATAAACAAGTAACAGAACATGATTGCTCAGAAAGTATGACATATATCCTAACTTCTCCAGCTCTTTAAGGATTTCAGATATATCTCTCTCCATGACTAGTATAATTGTAGATTTATTTAAAAATTTATCAAATCAAAATAGCACTTGAATGATGAACACTGGATATTCTGATCAGTGATGAGAAATTTGAGTGCTGAGATATCTCTCGCCAACTTCTGGGGATATAGACTCAACTCCTCTTCCCACTCCTGACTCAATTATGTTCTCATAACCCTCTCTACGCAGTATGTTTTTTATTCTCTCTACATATTCCTCTGTAGTGAACACAACTGGATTTGGACCAGCATCAAACGAATATGCAGCTACCTCTCTGCCTAGAGTATTGTTCATGTCTATGATCAGATCTGCAACATGGTGACTCCTATCGTGCATATATCTTATTCTTGGATAGCTTCTGAGCATTGTAGAGTGTAGACCATCAGAGGCTATCATAGTGTATCTCCAGACATCTGAATATTTCTCTCTCTTCATTGCATCCACTAGGTTAGGTAGTAGGTTGTTCTCTTCATATTCCACCCAATTCCAATACAGAGGATCTGTCTTCATAGATATCTCCATGGCCTCTCTGCTGCTAATGTATTTCTTCTTGTCACTTAAGATTACAACTAGTATTCTTATCTTGCCCAACCTCTCTGCAGGTATTAGGCTATATGCATAACTAGACTGTATCAGATCCATCTTATCATATGGAATAATCCCTTCAGCCATCCTTCTCAAAGTATGAATATCATATCCTCTTCTCCAGACAACAAAACCTCCTGCCTCTGGAATGCTTCTGGATGCAGATCCAGACAGCTGTCTTGCAATTGCAGTCAACTCTCTCTCAGATATTTTGTTGATTTCTGGAACACCTTCTCTCAATCCATATGCGATCGCAGCAAACCCTGAGGCGGATGATGCAAGACCTGCGGCAGTAGGGAAAGAGTTCATAGATACTATAGAATAATCATACTTTAGAACATCTCCATATATCTTCCCAACTCTGTCTATGAACTTCTCTATGGATTCTCTCTCTGGAGAACCTTCATAGTATTCTTTGCCATTCAGCCAGAATTCCCTTATCTTTCCTCTACCTCCTGAGTACACTTCAAGTCTCGTGATTGTGAACAAACTATCCAGAGACAGAGATGTAGAGGATTTAGTGGGATAGTTCCCTATACCAAGAGCTCTAGATATTTCATCTGGTACCGTTCCCCAATATTTTATCAATGCTATATTAGGGTGTGATCTAACATAAATCTTCCTGACCATGTGTCTATAGATACACCGAAACATTTATATCTGTCCCGTCGGAGGGATTTGAACCCCCAACCTCCCGGTATCAACGATCTCTCACTACAGCCGGGCGCTCTACCGTTGAGCTACGACGGGTGTTATATCTAAATACACAACAATTTTTAAACCTATTTTCAAACAAGAACACAGTATGATCACAGAGATAGAGAGTATTATGAAGTTTCAGATCTTTGGAAACACAATAGAGCAATATCTAGTGTTCTTTGTATCGATTTTTATAACAGTAACGATATTCAGAATATTCAAGGAGATCATATTAGTGTATCTCCGTAGAATAGCTGAAACCTCAGCAACAAAATATGATAATTATCTGATAGAATCTATCTCTGAATTGAAATGGCCTTTCTATCTATGGATTTCACTTCAGATATCAATACAATCCCTATCACTACCAAACTCTATATTCACAATAGTTGATGTAATATCTACTATAATGATAGCCTTCTATGTCTCAAAGGCAGTTCTGAAATTCGTAGAGTTGGTAATCAAAGACATAAACAACACAGCTAAACCAGAGGATCGTGTGGATGAGAATATTATAGATCTTGGGGTTACAATAATAAGGATAGTTATAATTGTTCTATCTATCGTTACAGTTCTAACCAATCTAGGCATAGATACTACTGCTCTCATAACAGGACTGGGTATAGGTGGATTAGCAGTGGCCTTTGCATTCCAAAGAATTATGGAGGATGTATTTGCATTTTTCATGATACACATAGACAAACCTGTAAAGAAGGGTGAGTTCGTAGTGGTAGGGAATTATGCTGGCACGATTGAGCGGATAGGGCTAAAATCCACGAGAATCAGATCAACCAGCGGAGAGGAAATAGTAGTATCTAACAAAGATCTTCTGAACTCCTGGATAAACAACTTCGGTAGGATGAGTGAGAGAAGATATATAATGAAAATAAAGGTTGCATATGATACTCCTGCAGAGGTACTGGAGAGAATACCTCAAATAATAAGAGAGGAAATCAGTTCCGCAAGTCAAGATCTCAAGATCAACAGAGTCCATTTCGTTTCGTATGGAGATTATGCATTGATATTCGAGGCAAATATCTCTATATATAAAGTAGATTATGTAGATTATTTGGATGTAGTTCAGAGGATCAATCTGAACATCAAGAGAAGGTTTGACCGGGAAGGTATAAAGTTTGCATTCCCCACCCAGTCTCTGCACATAGACAGAATACAGAACAATAAAGTTTAAAAAATTAATGGTAAAATATAAAACAGATAGCGGCCATAGGGCTCAGGACACACCCGTTCCCATCCCGAACACGGAAGTTAAGGGGAGCCACGAGAGGTTGTACTGCCCTGAAGGGCGGGAAAACCTCTTGCCGCTATCTCTCTTTTTAATACCTTTCTCTAAACATATATCATGCTAGGCACATCCGGCATAAGAGGTAGGTACGGAGATATCATAACTCCTAGATTGATCTACGAAGTAGCAAACAAATATGCCCAGACTACAAATAGAATATATATAGGCAAAGACATCAGAGATAGTTCTCCTGCATTGTACTATGCAGCAGTGGCAGGTGCCCTATCAGCAGGCAACAAAGTATATTTGCTAGACACCACCTCTACAGGAATAGTTGGGTTCTCAGGAGATGGCCTGATGATCACAGCATCTCACAATCCTGAAGAAGATAATGGGATAAAATTCTTCAGAGACTATAGAGAGATAACTAAAGAGGAGGGGGAGTTCCTAAATAGAGATGTTATTGATAACCAAACTGGGGTTTTGGTAGATGGTTACAGAAACCATATATATGAGAAATACCTGAATAGATTAGATGAAATGTTCGACTACGATTTCACTATCGAACCTATTGATCTGAATTCATCTGCATACACTTTCTTTGAATACTACGTAGAAACTACAAGGCACAGAATAAAGCTGATAGACAACACGCCCTACTTCCTTAGGAAGAGTGAACCTATACAGGAGAACGTCAGAATAGAGAGAGGATTCATGATGGATGGAGATGGTGACAGAGTGGTACTTGTGAAGAATGGTAGAATAGTTGATGGAGATAGAATGTTCGCTGGTATGGCTAAGTATCTCCATGAGACTCGTGGGACTAAAATCCTAGTCGTAACAGTAGAATGCCCTGTAGCTATCAAAAGATATCTATCAGAATACTATAACATACAGGTAACTCCTGTGGGTTCTAACTATATCTCAAAGATTTTGGCATCATATAGAGATGCAGGATTCGGAGGTGAGCCTAATGGACATTACATCATACCGAAATTCAATCTATCTAGTGATGGTATTGCAGGTATGGCACTGATAACAGAGATGCTGAAGAACAAATATGAATTACCAGACATTAACTACTCAGTAATCAGAAGAAAATACCCTGTGAAAGATAGATCCAAGGCGATACAGAATATAAAAGATATGATCAGAGATGAATATATAGATATAGATGGAATACTCATAGAGAGAGATGATATGAAAGTACTCATAAGACCGAGTGGGACAGAGTCATTGATCAGACTTACGATCGAGGCTCCACAGGATAGAATATTAGAAATACTGAACAGATACGAGAGACTCATTCTAGATAGTATTAAAAACTGATACTGGAATTTATAGAGCATGAGGCTATTGCTGTTACATTCTTCTAGTATCACTGTGACTCCAAGGGAGAGAGCAATAGAGATATCTGATGAACCCATTCCAGTGGAATTGCAGGAGGTACTGGTTGTTTTCATGTCTGTAGAGAGAGGGGATTTAGATGATTACATAGAATCTGCCAAGAGAGATATTCTAGAGCAGGCACAGAGACTCAAGGTGAAGAACATCTTGGTATATCCATACGTTCATCTCACTAACGATCCTGAGAGTCCTGTAAGAGCAAAGGAACTCACAGATAGATTGTATGATAGTCTCAAGCAACAAGGATATGATGTATATAGAGCTCCATTTGGTTGGTACAAAGAGTTTAGAATTCACGTCTATGGACATCCTCTATCAGAGTTGAGCAAAACTTACAGGAAAGATACTGAATACATCTCGAAATCATTGAGGCAAGAGTCTAATATAAAATCCAGATTTATGATTCTTTGGGGTGATCGGCTATATGATGTCTCAGAATTCAACTATTCTGAATTCCAAAACCTAAAGAAACTCGTAGACTATGAAACCAGGAAGATCAGGGCCTATGAATCTGAACCTGTCCACATAGAGTTAATGTCCAGATTGAAGATAGCTAGTACTGAACCTGCAAGTGATGCTGGGAATATTAGATATTATCCTAGAGGGAGAATGATCAAGAAGATACTTGAGAGAATGGTTAGTGAATACTGTATTGCTGATGGAGCTCATGAGGTAGAGACTCCTATAATGTACGATTACAACCATCCTAGTCTAGAGAAATATCTGAATAGATTTCCAGCCAGACAATACACTGTACTATCTGACCAGAAGAGATATTTCCTTAGGTTCGCTGCATGTTTCGGACAATTCCTCATAGCACATGATACACATATAAGCTACAGGCAATTACCTATGAAAATGTATGAATTGACTCGATACTCGTTCAGAAGAGAACAGAGTGGAGAGGTGAGTGGATTGAAGAGACTTAGAGCATTCACGATGCCTGATATGCATACTATAGTAGCCGATATGGAGATGGCTAAGCAGGAATTTATTCACCAACTTAGACTATCAAAGAGACTCATGGAAGAACTAGGATTGTTTCAGCATATAGAGATAGCGTTCAGAGCACAAGAGGAGTTCTTCGATACGAATCGAGAATTCTACAGGGAGGTTCAGAAAGTTTTAGATAATAGACCTATTCTTCTAGAGTTGTTTGATCAGAGATATGCGTATTTTGTCACAAAATTCGAATTCAATTTCATAGACAGTAAGGACAAGGCTGCAGCCCTATCTACTGTTCAGATAGATGTGGAGAATGCGGAGACATATGATATAAAATACATAGATAGGAATGGTGAACTCAGGAGACCTATCATACTTCATGCAAGTATATCTGGAGCAATAGAGAGAGTGATGTTTGCAATATTGGAGAGAGAAGGTATGAAGATACGTGCTGGAGGGAGAGGTGAATTTCCACTTTTCCTTGCTCCCATCCAGGCAAGAATCATACCAGTGAGTAGGGAATATTTAGACTATGCAAACCAGATATTATTACAGATGAAAAACTATCTTAGAACAGATCTGGATGACAGAGATGAGACACTATCTAAGAAGATAAGGGAGGCGCAGATGGAGTGGATCCCATACATAGTAGTTGTAGGCAAAGATGAGATGGAGACTGGTAAAATAAGTGTAACATCCAGAGATGGCAGGAGAACCCATATGACTCTAGATGAGTTCTTGAGATCAATCAGAGATAGAATTAAATACTTTGAGCCTCTAAATATGCCAAGCTTACTGAGCAGAAGGGGGGACATATGAGGATATTGGTTATAGTTGGTAAAAGAGGAGCAGGCAAGACAGAATTCGCAAAGAGAATATCTGATAGAATACCAGTGTATGAAATGTCAGAGTATGTTTATAGAGAGATGAGGATCAGAGGAATAAACACTCAGGATGCTATCAAAGTCGGAGAATTCGCTAAGAGACTCAGAGAGGAGAAAGGTAATGACATAGTTGCTAGGTTACTGTGGGAAGATATAAAGAACAAGGAACTAGTTGCTGTGTCTGGTGCAAGATCACCAGAAGAGATAGAATTCTTCAGGAGAAATGCTGATGTTCTAGTGATCAAAGTCCACGCAGATCCACAGGTTAGATATAGAAGAATATTACAGAGACACCGAGAGGGAGATGTAACTGACTATGAAACATTTCTCAAGAAAGAGGCATTAGAGGAAGCACTTGGAGTGAATATGATAAAGGAAGATATAATAATAGATAACAACTCCACAATAGAGGATTTTGAGAGGAAAATAAAGCATTTAGTCCTATTCATCATATAGGCATATTTT
>JANXEC010000014.1 GCA_025058915.1 Microcaldota archaeon
ATAACAGAGGCGATATACTATTCAAGAAGAATCAGATCAATGATGCAATAAAAGATTATGACAAGGCTATTCTATATGATCCAAACTATGCAAGAGCCTATCACAATCGAGGGATATGTTATATAAGTATAGAGAAATATGACAAGGCTATAGAGGATTTCACTAAGGTGATCCAACTTGAACCAGAGAATGCAGATGCATATTACCTTAGAGGTGTATGCTACGAATCTCTGAATGATTTTGACAAAGCTGCTAAAGATTATCAGAAGGCCTTGGAAATCGTTCCAGATATGACAGATGCCAAGGATAGATTAGAAGGATTGGAATTGAAAAAGAGCGGAACATCTCAGCAGCAACAACAGGGTAGTGGAGATGTGAAGATCCTGAAGGATATAAAGATCAACTTCAGTGATCTCGCAGGTATGGAGAAACTGAAGAACGAACTGATGAATTCCATAGTAAAACCTCTCCAATATGCACAGCTCACGAAGGAATATGGATTGATGGGAGGTGGAGGAATATTGATGTACGGACCTCCTGGATGCGGAAAAACATACTTTGTGAAGGCTGCTGCAGGAGAGGCCAAAGTGGCATTCATCAACGTAAAACTATCTGATATACTAGATATGTATGTAGGTAACACGGAGAAGAATATACACAAAGTTTTTGAGGCTGCCAGGAAGAACTCTCCTGCAATTCTCTTCTTTGATGAGGTTGATGCTATAGGTGCAAGGAGAGATTCAGGGGGAGGTGAGGCAGGTCAGGCACTGAGATCAGCAATCAACCAATTCCTTACAGAGATGGATGGAATAGAGGCAAATAATGAAAATGTACTGGTTATTGCTGCAACGAATGCACCTTGGGATGTTGATCCTGCCCTGAGAAGATCAGGAAGATTCTCCAGAACTATCTATGTGCCCCCTCCTGACTTCCAGACCAGAGTGAAGATGCTCAAGATACATGCAAAGGGCAGACCTGTAGACAGGGGAATCGCGTGGATGAGACTTGGGCTAATGACAATTGGTTACTCTGCAGCAGATATAAAAGCCCTCTCGGATAAGGCTGCTCAGTATGCATGGCTAGATGCAATAGCAGGGAAGAAGAGAGAGATAAGAACCTCAGATTATGTGAGGGCATCTGATGAAGTGAAGAGCTCTCTAGGTCCTTGGTACGCACAGGCAAGGAAGAAACTAGGAAGGAAGAAAGAGGTGATGTATATAGATGGAAAGAAACATGAGAAGGAGATAGAGTCAGATCTAGGTGAGGAGGAGAGACAGCAGTTCAAGGATCTGATACAGATAGTAGAGAAGAACAACAAATGGTATTACAAGATAGGAGTAGAGAGTGTTAGATTTATTGGGAAATATCTGCCTATCCCTATCTAAAGATTTAAAAAATGTTCGTTAGTAAAAATACTAAACATGAAAAAATTTCAGAATCGTAGACATGATGTAGATGAAGACCAGAGAGTAGTAGATGTCAAGAGAACTACACAGATAATTATTAAATCATTTGCAGTAGGATTGGGTTTGTATCTTGGGATATTCAGTCTTGGATTTTTAGCTCAGAACCAGAAGGAGAGACAGGAATTTGAGAAACTACAGAGTCTAATTAATGGAGTTAATTATCAAGGTACGGTAATAAAACTGATGTTGGGAGGATATTCAATGTATGGAAAACCTATCCAAGCCAGTGTGTTAGGTACTGAATCAAATACAGGTATTGTATTTCAATCCGAAGAGGTTAGGTATTATCCTATAATTCAAAACAACAAAACAGATGTATACTTGCCTAGTATGGCATTCAAGATAACCACAACAAAAGTAAAGAATTGGAGTGATAAGTACTTGTCATATACTCCAATCGGAAATTATAATGGTGTAGAGATCTTGTATTCAGGATCCTACCCATTCCTGATAAACCAATTACCTTCTGAGATAACCTTAACGATACAGGAATTCAGAAGGAATAGAATTCCTATCAATAAACTATTCTATTTAGATCAGATCTATCCAGAAGATCCAAATCTACTGAAGAACACCCAACAACTCATCAGAGATCTACCTGAGATCACATATCATAATCAGACAGGCTCTGTGTTTATGAGCTATTCTCGATTCATCCATCTACCTGAAGATATGAAGAGTGTGTTGATAAGGGTATATGTAGATAGGGTAGCTGAGAAATAATATCTTTTAAACATTTTCGTATATATTAAAACATGAACAGGAGGGAGTTTCTCCAGAGCCTACCTTATGTTGCAGGTGGAATTATTATACCATATATCGCACACAAAAGCTATTACAGAGAACCTAGCAGAGAACGTTTTGAAATAGAACCCGGAGTTGATCTTGAAATAAGAGAGGGAGGTGTATTATTAAACATAAGACATATAAACAAGAGGGAAATCAGTGAACTGATATTGAATCAAAAGATAAAGATCAGTGGCAAAACATATGTGTTCGAGAGATATCTAGAAGAGTCAGATACCAAACAGATATTCATCGCTCTCCTAGAGAGATCTAACAATACTATTTATTTTCAACCAAAAGGTAGAGAGGATTATGAAAGTATCAACAGCTTCAGAAATAAATTTAGAAAAGAAGATGAATTTTACTATCTTGGAGATAGAGGGAGGACAAAACAACTCTTCAATCAGTATTTCAAAGCTATCAAAGAAATGTATAATACTGAAATACTGATAGCTGCCCCTAAGATAATAGAGGGTAGGAGAGATCACTCTAGTGTGTTTCACATATGGAGTGATGTAGATATAGAGAGAAAAGCAATACTATATAGAGATAATAACACAGATCCTGCAGTGATACGCAGGAATGTAGATAAGTTACTGAAACAGATCGAAAATGGGGCTGCTGGGATTTGAACCCAGACTAACAGGTTTCTTCGCTATCTGACTGGAGCCTGTTGTGCTGCCTGGTTACACCACAGCCCCTAGTTATAACTACGGAGATCCTTTTTAATACTCTATTCCAAATATTCCCTTAGCTTCATTTCTTCTATTCCAGTGGTACTCTTACCAATCACAGTGATCTTGTCGTTTCCAGTCACGCACAGTCTCACGAAACCATATCCTGCATTCAAAGAACCCAGATATCCATCCTTGCCCAACAACTCCTTGATAGTCTTCAAGTATTCCTGGCCGGCTCTATATCCTAGCACAAATCCCCTGCTGTTCTCGTATATGAGAGAACCCACTGTTGTATAGTTGTTTATATTCATATCAACAACTTCCAGACCTGTTATATCTCCGATCTGCCTCTTCACACTACTCTCTAATTTGGGATTTACAAGAACTCTCCTCTCACCTATGTGGATATTGTTTGGAAGTGTGTTCTTCACAGATGACACCTCGAAGATCTCCATACCTTCTTTCCTGAGGTTCCTGATAGACTCCAACTCTGAGTTCAGAATATTTTTGGGATATACAAACATCTCATCCTTTAGAATGTAGTATAATCCTATCATCTCAGATCCATATGCTGTAAGTTCCACTCTATTAAGATCTATCTCCAGCTTCGTTGAGTATGGATAGATAAAAAAATCACGACTTATGAGATAGTATAATCCTATTAGATCGGAATTCCTATGATGCGCTCTTATTATCATTACTCTTTTTCTCTCTTCTCGAGACTCTCCTGAGGATCTAAGATATATACTACATTCTCCTTGTTCACTAGTTTCACCATGATCCTTTTAGGTACAGATTGGTATTTCACTCTCTCTGCGACCTTAGGAGATATCTTCACATCTATCCCCTTACCATGCCTCAATCCCAACTCTTTCAAAATCCTAATAGCAGCTCTGTGTCTCTTCGATACAGGTTTCCTAAGAGCTCTACTGAGATTGAACAACATAACTCTCTCCATGTCATTCACCTGAGAACAACTTTCTCTTGAAATAATATGTATTCAGCTTGGAATATCTCCAGTTCCTCCTTGCACTCGGTGAATATGCTCTTAGATTTGTTTTGATCCTTACAAATACTGGAGGTAATCTCCTTGATCTATTCTTCGACACCAACCACATCTTAAGACCAAGATTTTTCTTGCTCATGCTCTTTAATATCTTGGCTTAACTTTTTAATTCTTATATCTGATCAAATAGTGTGTTCTGCCTTGTCCTCTTCATGAGCTCTTCCTTCAGAGCATCTAACACAGAGTACATTATTCTGATACGTTTCCTAGCCACGTTGTAACTTCTCTCATCATATGTTCCTTTTGTTATAAGAATATAAACATCTCCGTCTCTGAACCTGCCTGTTCTTCCCATTCTCTGTATCACCCTAATTGGGCTAGGTATAGATTCGTAGAACACCACATAATCAGCACTAGGTAAATCTAATCCTTCTTCACCGACACTAGAAGATAGTAGAACATTCACCTCTCTGTTTACAAACCTGTTTATACTCTCCATCTGCTTGGTCCTCGAGTGGCTCTTACCTATCAGGATATCATGAGATATGTTATGGGATGTAAGTATATCAGATAGATAAAATATCTGGGCCTTGTACTGTGAGAACACTATACCCTGTCTGTGTTGATTAGATCTGAGTATCTCCAATAGCTTCTGGACCTTTGGATGTATAGATGTGTTGTAGGATCTTAGAGTCCTGATCAATTCATCAACTATCTCAGACTGTGCTCTGGATCCTTCCTCTTTTAGAGATTCCAAATATCTTATTCCAGCATCTATGCTCTGTATCTCCAGGAGCTCTTTGAGATGTGAATAGGTGAGAAATTTAGAATAATCTTGCCATATCTTCCATCTAGAACTATCAGATATCTCCTGGATCTTACGGCTAGCCTCCTCTACGTTGTATTTGTTCAGTTTGATCTTTAATACTCTCTCGAGTTGACCTCTGAGTTCAGAGGTAGTTTTAGATATTTTTTCTATCAATTCTCTGTAACTGTCAGATAGTTCTACTTTTATATTGTTTATTCTCTTGATGTGTAGATACTCTAAGATCTCAGGATCATTCTCACTTCTGTATTCTATTCTCTCTATTCTGAGATTGTTTATGATCTCAAGTACTTTCTCTCGAGTATATCCGGGTGAAGCAGTGAGACCTAAGGTTCTGGCACTACTGAAATATTTTGATATTTTTACATA
Organism: Microcaldota archaeon; assembly: GCA_025058915.1. Classification (GTDB taxonomy): domain Archaea; phylum Micrarchaeota; class Micrarchaeia; order Anstonellales; family J096; genus JAADEL01. Next base: position 5,131 of record JANXEC010000014.1, read on the forward strand.
ATCATAATTCCCTACTGCTCTATGGGCTTCATCAAACACTATAAATTCAAAATGGTCTTTAGGTATATTATCTATATCATTCATGATAGTCTGAGGAGTAGCAAATACAAATCTACTTTCGTAATTTCTCTCTCTAATTGCTCCAGTGGCTAGAGTTGCATCTGGGAAGAAGTTGCTTGAGAAGTTTCTGTAGTGCTGTTCCACAAGAGGCTTGGTAGGTGCCAAGAACAATGATTTCTTGTATCTCTGCATAACGTGAAATGCTATCAGTGTTTTGCCTAATCCTGTTGGTAAAACAACCAATGTGTTGTACTTCAATGCATTCGATATGATTGTCTTCTGATATTCCCTAAGTTCAATCATTCTCCACTATCTCATAACCTGCACTCTCAAGCAATTCTATGTACTTCCTGAGTTTTCTATATTCCTTCCTGTTCACAAACAGATAATATCTATCTCCAATCTTTCTTATTCTATCACTGTACAGGCTCAGGATCCTGTCCAGATTATTATTAATACCTACCTCCATGAGAACCACCTCATCACTGAATTTATAGATTTCATACATCAACCTGCCTGTTTCGAAATTTCTGATCTCAACTATTGGTCTTGCCAGATCTCTCTCCTGTATCCCTGTGGGAACTCTCACAGTGAGAGATAGACTATATACCTCTTCTACTTTACCCCTGTCTATGAATATCACAGTATCTATCACATGAGGCAACAAACCTAGTTCCAGTCGATTTACAAATCTATGAATTGCATCTATAGCTCTATTTGCATGAACCACACCAACCATCCCTATTCCAGCTAACCTAAGATCAGAATAGAATCCAAAATCCTCTGGAGTTCTGATCTCATCGAACACAACATGATCAGGTCTAACCAAGAGCAGTACATCTCTTAGAGAATTGAGGTCAATAGAATTCTTGCTGTATTGAGTTACAGCATGATCTACCAACATATCTCTAGGTTGCTCAATAGTCTTTACTATCCTACCCTTGGAATTGTAGTGATTGCTCAGAGCCGCTGCAAATGTAGATTTCCCTGAACCTGGTGCACCTGCTATCAGAAGACCTGTACTGGAATCAAGTCTCTCGACCAATCTTTTGCTTATTCTATATTCTTCCAAATCCATCTTCCGAATTGATCTTACCACAGTGATCTCTGGATTATCTGATAGTGGAGGGGTAGTTATGACTATTCTGTATCTTCCAAGTTGAATTATCTTGAGATGATCATGATAGACTTCGTATCCATATCCAGCAGCTCTAGCATATCTCTCTATCGAATCTATCAGATGTTCAGGATGAATTTGAACATCAACTCTCTCAAGTCTCCAATCGGAAGGATTCCCAACCTTCCTAAACACATTTCCTATCTTGATATGTACTGACATAGTATTCTCAGTGAAAAGTTGATCCAACACAGATATATCAGAATCTGATTCCATTCTAACAACATCCACGTCTTCAATCCTAGCCATGTAGTATATACCTTGATCTTTAGTTATTATTGTGGCATTCTCCTTCTTAGCTATTTCTATTATTATCCTATCCACAACATCGCTCCTGATTCTATCAACTAATCCTATCTTTAGATCTCCCTCTACGACTCTGAATCCTACAACTCCTTTCAATCTCTCTAACTCAGAGAATCCAGCCTTAGCTTTCTGATATTTGTCTGTATCTAACATATGCTTCAGTTCCAGTATAACCACTCTGGGTATTAGTATCTCTTTACCCCTCAGTATATCTAGTAGATTCCCTGGTATTCCATCTATCAAAAGATTGGTATCAAGAATTACTCTATCTCTCATTGCCAAACACAACTCTTACTGAAGAGTTAGGAGGTAGAAGTTTACGGATTGTAGATATATTCTGCTCAAAAGATTGGTTGTCTTTTGCTCTAACCAAGAGAACCAGATTATAATCATCTATTGTAGAATACACGGCCTCCACATATGGTAATGATTTGATCGAGTTCAGAGTGTCAGTGTTCTGGAATTGATCAGGTACCTTTACATACAAGAAACCCATAACGTTATATCCTATCTGTTTCCAATTGATATTGATTGTTTTTCTGATTATATTGTTCTTCAGCAATCTTTTCATACGATAATGTACTGTGGATATGGGTATACCTAATGAAGATGAAAGTTCCTTGAGCTTCATTCTCCTATTCATCTTCATTTCAGCTATGATCAATTCATCCACTTCATCAAATCTCATGTATTATCTAAACAACATAATTTTTTAATTCTTCCTGTTCTTTGTGAAATGTTTATAGATCAGATAGATCAAGATTGCAATTATTATTACTAAAATCACTATAACCTGTAAATCTTTTGATTGCCCTAGATATTCATATGCTGTCTCCCCAAACACACTGAACATATAACCCATGCTCAGGAACACTAATCCTCTCCCTATTACAGATAGGAGAATGAACAGATTCAAATTATAACCCATTATTCCAGATGCCCATGTGACTAATTTGTATGGGATTGGGGATACAGCGGCGATAATTATTGCATAGGCACCATACTTGTTATACATATCCTGAACTTCCTTGAATTTTTCGTATTTCAGATTTATGAGGTTTCTAAACCACTCCAATCTAGGTGATGTTAGAATAATATCCCTGAACTTCCCACCTAGATGATATGCGATTATTGCCCCAGATACAGATCCTAATGTAACTGTCACACTGTACACCAACCAAGAACTAGGATTTATCAGTACCATCCCAGCCAGTATGAATGCTATCGGAACAGGCCATATGATTGATTCTAAGAATGCCCATACGAATAATACTACTACATTCCTCAGCTCCTGATCCTGTACTATAGAGCTCAGAGTCTCGTGTAGTTCATCTCTCATAGTATATCATCTTTCACCCTGTCCACTCCAAGAGCATATATCAATTTACCCATTCTAGGACCTCTATCTTTCCCTATGAGAGCTCTGTACAGGTATCTAAATATCTCTTGAGCAGGCACTGAAATCTTCTGGGAATAATCATAGATGGAATTATGTATATCTAATGCAGACATCCCACTGTGCCAGGAACTTACAAGATCTTTATATTCATCTATCTTGCTAGGTCTATAGGTAAAATCATAATCCTCTGGTACAAATCCAGTCCTGTACCAATTCTCTATGTAAGACATGTAATATTCATCCAACTCGATGTGGTTCCTGACTTTGTTCCAGTCTCTATAAACAGAATAGTATAGCAACATCTCTCTAAAAGATACCTTGATATCTCTCCTGAAAAGGTTGAATGCCACATACTTCTTTCTCTCTGCTCTGCTCAGTTCTGATGTTGGATCTATCTGGGAAGCGCTTTCGTAATCGTCTATCATGTTGAGTATCTTATCTTTGGTTGGATTAAAATCTATATTCTCCTCGAGATCGTACTTCAGAAGATGGTAGGCTACTATCTCAGGAGGCACTATCTTCAGCATGTCTCTAACATACATACCTATGCCTTTACTCTTCGAATACTTCTTCCCATCCAGCAATACAAATCCATATTTGTATCCGATTGGAGGTTCCCTATTGAGAATCTCTCTATGTATCGCCACTGCAGTATCTCTGCTCCCTCCTTTAGTGAAATGATCCACTCCTCCTCCCTCTATATCAGACTCTAGGATCGTCTGCCACGTAGGCCAATGTAATCTCCACTGTAGTTTGTATTTGTGATCCTCTAATTTTGCTCTATCTGTGTGTCCACAACTATCACATCTGTATTCATACTCCTGTACAGATGGATCATAGAACAATACTCTTGTTCTATCAATCCTACCGCATCTACCACATATTGCCATTATAGGCGTCCATCCATGAGGTAATTCTCTACCAGAGGTTTTTTGCACTATCTCTTTGACTCTATCTATCTGCCTCATGTACAGATCTGTATATTTATCAAACATGCCTCTCTCGTATAGATCACTCACCAATATGAGTTCCAGATGGCTATTAAACATTCTCATAATCTGTCTTAACTCCTCTACATATCTCTCTGCATAGCTCCTGTATATACCCTTTGGATCTCTTGCTAAGATAAGGGGTTTTCCCATATCCTCTTTGATCACACTTTCATAGTCCTGTAGATCAGCTGTCACTGAATCCAGAGCATCCAAAACATCTGCTATGAAGTACATCTTGACATCTATCTGGTTGTTCCTCATCTTAAGGACTCTGTATATTGCTTCCGGGAACAGAAATTCACAGACAGAACCTAAATGCACAGGTCCCGACGGAGTTATTCCTGCTGTTATGACTATTCGATTCTTATTCAATCGTATTAGATTGTCAGCTAACCTAATACTCCAGTGCCACAGACTATCCATCATTATATATTAATCAATTTTAAAAAATAATTCTCTGCGTGAACAAATCTCCAGTAGGATTTAAAAATCATGATACAAAAAACAAGTCATGATAGGTATAATTGGATACGGAACATACATTCCCAAATACAGAATCAGAACCGAGACAATCGCCAAGATATGGGGAGAAGATCCAGATAGAATAGAGCAAGGTCTAGGTATAATCGAGAAATCTGTTCCAGACTATGATGAGGATTCTGTCAGTATGGCTATTCAGGCGGCCGAGAATGCAAAATCTAATGCCACGGAATGGAGTAATATAGGTGCAGTGTTCTTTGGTAGTGAAAGTCATCCATATGCAGTGAAATCCAGTGCATCAATAGTGGCAGAGGCTCTGGGAATCACACCTAACCTAGTTGCAGCTGATATGGAGTTTGCATGCAGAGCAGGTACTGCAGGGATGGTGGCGATATATGGAATGGTCAAGGGTGAATTGATAGGTGCAGGCATGGCTATAGGTAGTGACACTGCTCAGGGAAGACCTGCTGATGCTCTTGAGTATTCTGCTGGAGCAGGTGCAGCAGCCTTTCTGATAGGCAAGAGCAGAAAGGTGATTGCAGAGATACTTGCAACATATTCAGTAACCACAGACACAACCGACTTCTGGAGGAGGGAAGGAATAAAATATCCCTCTCATGGAGGGAGATTCACAGGTGAACCCGCATACTTCAAACACATCCAGATGGCCTTGGATGGAATACTGAACAAGACCGGCTACAAGATAGGTGATTTTCAACATGTGGTGTTTCACCAACCAAACTCTAAATTCCCTAAGGCAGTTGCAAAGAGATATGGAGTAACAGATGACCAGCTGAAGTATGGACTTCTGGTTCCTTACATAGGTAATACTTACAGTGCAGCTACTATGATAGGATTAGCGAATATCCTGGATAATGCAAAGAGAGGAGATCTGATACTACATGTTAGTTTTGGATCTGGAGCAGGATCTGATGCTTTCATATATGAGGTTAAACATCCAAATCCTCCTAAATTCACCACTTCATACTACTTAGAGAGAAAAGAGTACATAGACTACTCTAACTATCTGAAGAAAAAGAGAATGATTCTAAAGTAATGCTACAACATCAACACATCATACTAACCCTAATATTTCTGTATCCACTGCTGGATCATTCATCGCCCATATCATTACTCATAAGCATATCGATTTTGATGATATTCTCAGTACTGCCAGATATAGATCTATCTGGAAAGAAATTCACGAATGCAGGTATGAATTTTCCATCTTTTTTGAAGAGATATCTAAGGTCTCTCAGTCTGATCACACAGATCATCAGAACATTTGTGTTTATACCATATGATTTTGTTGTCAGATTACTAACTGGTAGGTCTGAAACAGGTCATAGGGAGAGTTCTCATTCTGTTATATTCGGGATAGTAACTATACTGGTGCTATTTGTTGTTATCACATTCATACTATCTATCATAAACCTAAGGATTTCTATTCCATACTATTATATCTATCTTGCTCTCCTGTCATTTCTCATACATCTCTATTTGGATTCAATCACTGTGAACGGTATAAAATGGTTCTATCCCCTTAACATATTGGAGATAAAAGGCAAGATCAATACTTCAAACTGGCTACATATGAGAATAGTAGATCTATACATATTATTAATTTTCCTACTGATCATCAACCTTGTGATTGTTGAAAATACTTCTATCGACCTTCCGCCTCTACTGATCCAGATCGCTGAGCTATGGACCTGGATATTTCCTGCCCATACATATCTACTCTCCATCCCCTTAGCCCTCGCGATAAGAGAGGTAAAGCTCTCTTTGTAAGATGAAAAAGTATCCTGAATCCATCTATCCATTCTATCTTAGGAACTCCATATCTGCTTCTGAATCTAATAGGAATCTCAGCTGCTCTGAATCTCTTGGCAACAGTCTCCACAACAATCTCAATCTCTAACTCAAATCTATTAGAATATATCTCTAACCTCTTATATGTATCTCTCCTCATACCCACCATACCAGACATCACATCTGTGAAGTTACTATCAAGTATCAATCTAGCATATGCTGATGTGAATAGATTTGTGAATCTATTTATAAGAGGCATAGCACCGTTCTCAATAACTCCTCTCATCCTACTGGTAAATACAATATCGTATTTTTCTAACATATCAAATATCACAGGTATTTCCTCTACAGGGTAGGTTCCATCTGCATCCATCATGATTAGCTTGTCTGCCTCTATCTTAGAGAATGCATCTCTAACCGCATATGCCTTACCCCTTCTCTCTGTCCTTATCACATCTGCTCCTAATCTCTTTGCTATTTCTGGAGTGTTGTCATTGCTAGAATCAGCTAGTATGATCCTGACATCCCTATCTACAGATCTTATTGATTGTATTACTTTCTCTATCCCCTCCTGCTCATTGTATGTAGGTAATAATATTGCTCTTTCTATCATACCAGGTCCCATAGAAGGATGGGTAATACATAGGTGGCCTCTCCGTATATGTTCACATGTTTTCCCTTTATCTTACCCCAACTCACTCCTTCGTCAGTCCTTGCTCCACTGAGAGAACCATCCCATTCGTTCGCAGTGTTTACGTATACTGCATAGTCTAAACCCCCTCTTATTATGTTAGCACCAATTGTATGATGTTTACTGATCCCACCTCCAAGCACCAGAGCACCAGTCTCCTTAGCCTCAGCTATTCTATTGAGATAGGATTTTAGATCAATCATAGGATCTATTATTAATCTATTTCTCTGAGATATAAAATACATATTCAGTCCTAGTGCTGCATCTACTACTCCTGGAGATATAATAGGTATGTTTTTCTGGTAGCACAGAGATAGGATCGACCTCTTGTTGTTCTCATACAGATATTTTCCATATATCTTTGCAATTTCAGATGGACTGTAATCCCCTCCTCTCCCAAATAGTTTGTTTGTTATCTCCTCGAGTATTTCATATCCACGAGTAGGTACATATATATTACCTATCCTATTTATACCACTCTCATTTAATTCTCTGTCATTTGCCCTAAAATCACCTATGTAGTAATCTATGAAACTCCTGATCACATCATGATCTATAGTAGCACCAGTTGTTACTATGATATCAACATATCCCTTCTCTATCATCTTCATGAAATATCCTCTTAGACCTGTAGCAACCAAATTTCCTGTAAACGCAAGTATCTTCAGGACCCCTTCTCTATGATACATCTCTCTTAATATCTCTCTGCCTCTCGCTATCTCAGTTGACTGAAAACCTATTGTGAGTAGATTTCTCAAGTAACTATCTATCCCATCTACATCCCTTACCGGTATGTTCATGCTATAATTTAGCCAAAGATTTATAAAACATAATTCACATATATATGCATGGTTGAAAAGATAAAGACAGGAATATCTGAGTTTGATGAGATGCTAAATGGTGGGTTCCCTAAGAACAGACACATAGGGTTCTATGGAGGACCTGGTACAGGTAAGACAACATTCACCTTTGAGATACTCTATAAAGGTGCCCTGATGGGTGAAGTTGGATATTATTTTACATTAGAGGAACCCCCAGAGATGATAATAGAGAACATGGAGACTCAATTCTCAGAATTCAGAAACATCAGGGATCTAGTTAACAAGAACATGCTAATAATTCAGAAGAACGAAACATATGATATAAATGGAATAATACAGCAGATAGAAAATGGAGTTTTGAAATATAACGTATCTAGACTAGTTATTGATTCTCTAACTATCTTCAAATCACTGTTCAGCTCAGAACCTGAGTATAGAAGAGGACTCATAGAGTTCCTTAACCTACTCAGAACGCTTGATATAAGTGTATTCCCCATAATCGAAGCACCTACTTCATCTAGAGAATCATTCGAATATTCAATAGAACACTACGTTCTAGATGGAATAATAAATCTATACAACATCTACAGAGGCGAAACCAGAATAAGAGCCTTGGAGATCTACAAGCTCAGAGGCACTGCCCATAACACAGATATAGTTCCATATAGAGTTACACCAAGGGGCATAAAGGTATATGTAGGAGAGAAGTTGTTTTAGTATGGATATATTCATAATAATTTTCCTAATACTGTTCTCTATAGGAGTGCTATCTATAATATTGACTAACAAAGAACATCTTAGGAGATTCCTAAGAGAGTTAGAAGTAGTAGCTGTGATATTGTTACTCGTATTAATTATATATATTCAGCAATACATACTATCTGATGAGGTTGTGGTTAGATGGAGTTATGAGCGATTAGAATCTCTGCAACATCAGTATATTTTCTCTCTATCAAATGTCTCCTTTATATCAGTAGTTAATGTGACTAGATTCCACAATACGATCAGAATATATGCAGATTATTATGTCTGTGGAAACACTACTGATGTATCTGTAGCAATATATTTACCTAATGAATATGAACGATATCCAAAAGAACTAGTTATTAAGAAGAAAATTTGTAATGAGGAGGAGGGTGGGAAATAGTATAACCCCCATGTTCGAGTCAGGTCCAGCTCTGATTATAAACATATTTATGTATGAAACAAACGCAGATCCTAATGTTATCATAACACCATACTGATCATCTAGAACATGCGAGTAGAACAGAATTATTATTAAGGCAACCAGGCCTAATGATTTTGGGACAACGATCTTGTTTACGTGATTCAGCAAGAAACACAAAACCAAAACACCTACCAATCCTCCAACTAACATTTTCACAATCTCATTC
>JANXEC010000015.1 GCA_025058915.1 Microcaldota archaeon
AAAATCAATCTATTTTCGTTATATGTCCTTATATCTATCAGAGCTATTCTAGCTAAAAGTATAAGTATCGTAGGTACTGCAAGCAAACAAAGCAGGTAGTCTGAGAGAATGAAAAGAATATCATGGATAGCAGAACAATTATTATCATACAATCATAGTATAAAAAATTAAGTTTAAAAAGATTATTATAGCTCGATGTTCTCTCCAGGAACTCTAGGGAATGGTTGAATCTCCCTTATATGAACTGCATCTGTAACCCATCTAACCAATCTCTCGATACCTATGCCTGCTCCTGCAGAGGGCCTTAATCTACCTTCCTTAGCCAGTTCGAGTAGTTTTGTGTATTTTGATCTGTTTATTCCATCTCTCTCCATCTTTCTAATTATCTTGTCATACTGATACTCCCTCTGCCCTCCAGATAGTATCTCTCCATATTTGGGAACATATAGATCATAGTTATGCCATCTTCCATCTTCATCCTGCATATCGTAGAAGTATCTAGGTATGTTAACTATCCAGACAGGTTGATCTATCGATTTCACTAGCATCTCCTCCCAATTCTCACCATACTCTGCTAAAATATCTCTGTAGTCGTAGACTTTGAAAGGAGGTTTGGGAATTCTGAATGATGAATGTATGTTTTTCATCTCTATGTTCATATCTATCTTTATGTACCTCAGAGTACTATCTAACATTTTCTCTATGAATGCTCTAGCCTTGATATCATCGAATTCTGCTATCTCAAAATCCAGCTGAGTGAATTCGAACAGATGCTTTCCTGTAGATGCCCTCTCTGGTCTCTCCACTCTGATATTAGGAGAGAGTACAAAGATCCTATCAAAACCCTGGGAGATCATGTATTGTTTGTGTACTATCATACTCTGTGTCAGGAAGAGTTTCTGCCCATATATCTCTACCTCAGGGACTGCAATCACTGATCCTGATGGATCTGGGAACAGAGGATCTGTAGACTTTGATAGTATTACAGGTAGCATCCAAACAAATCCATTCTTGTATAGAAATGATGTTAGTCTATTCAGCAGATATGACTGAACATACAGAACCTCTTTTTTCATGAGTATAATCATATATGAAATGATTTTTAAACCTTCACGATGTTGATGTATATGTAATGAGAGGTCAACTTACGTTAGAGATTATAATAATCTATGGATTACAGATAGTTACATTAGGAATAGTTATAGGTGTGGTCTTTGCTCTAACAGATGCATCAATCAAGGCAATAGAGAAATATAACACGCTCAAGGAGAGAGCGTTCATAAGAGACATCGTGTCTGAGATATGTGCTCTAGGCAACGGAGTTAGATACAGCATTTATGTGAAATATAATCACTCTATCCGAGGCGAGGATCTGGGATGCTGGGGTGGATCAATAGAGCTAGAGGGAGGATACGAATATACAATACAGAATTTTGATGGTTCTGTCTCTGCATTCAGGAGAGACTGATGTAGGATCTTATTATTCTCTCCGTAGTATCATCAATATCCATAACTTTACTCACAAAACCCCCGATCAGCATCCCTATACTTTCCTCTCTCGATATGCCTCTTGTTTCTAGATAGAACAACATCTCCTCTGGAATCTTGGAGATAGTTGCAGAGTGACTAGCTCTAACAGAATTGTTCTCTATCTTCAATGCAGGGAAGGAAAATGCATTTGCAGTGTCTTTCAGTAGTATTACATGTTGATCGAGAAAGGAATTAGAGTCTTGTGCATCCTTAGATATGTTTATGAATCCGTTCAGTCTAATGTTTGAATTATGATTAGCTACTCCTCTGTAGTGGGAGTATGAAGATGAGGAAGGTTCAAGGTGATTGAGGTTTGAAGTGTAAACAGATACTTGATCATCTCTAACAAACCCTATGCCTCTATCATCCCCATTTGATCCTCTGTATAGATACAGGTTGTTTGTAGATTCTATGTAACCACCTATCCCTATGGTTCTTACCACTACTTTACCTCTTACATGTATGTCTCTGAATATATATGCAAATCTCTCTGGCTGAATCAGAGAATATATAGTATAATCTCCATCTACAATTATGGTTTCATAATTGAAAGTCTCTCCATAATACAGATACAACTCCCCCTTACCTATCAGATGATATATTACCTTATTGTTGCCTACATAATACCTCCTGTGTGTCTCATCCTTCAGAACGAACTCATAGTTCTCTCCGTATCTCTCAACATAGGATCTGGGATCATCCAATTCACCCAGTCTGTATCTGAACCTCTCAAAGAACTCTCTCATCCAACTGAACCCTCCATCTCCATCATAATCAATCTATTCAGCTCTACAGCGTATTCAAGAGGGATCTCTTTGACAAATTCCTCTATAAATCCTAATACTATCATGGTCTTGGCTTCGTCCTCACTGAATCCTCTCGACATTAGATAGAACAGTTGCTCTTCCTCTATCTTCCCTACAGTAGCTTCATGAGTCATGTGAACGTTCCTCTCATGAATGTCTATGTACGGATATGTATCTGTTCTACTCTTTTCATCTAACAGTAAAGCATCACACGACACTGAGATCTTGCTGTTCAGGGCACCTCTTGCCACTCTGATCCAACCTCTGTATCTAGATATACCTCCATCCATAGAGATACTCTTAGAGATGATAGTTGAACTAGTGTCTGGAGCTAGGTGGATTGCCTTACCTCCACTATCTATTAACTGTCCTCTACCTGCAGATGCTATCGATAGGATCTTTGCTCTGGCACCTCTCTCCTTGAGGTAGATAGCTGGATATTTGTAGGTATACTTGGATCCAAGATTGCCATCTAGCCACTCAACATATGAATTCTCATGTGCAATTGCCCTTTTGGTTACAAGATTGTAGACGTTCTTGCTCCAGTTCTGAACTGTTGTGTATCTCACCCTAGAATCTCTGTGAGCAAATACCTCTACAACAGCAGCATGTAGTGAGTCTCGTCTGTATATAGGTGCGGAACAACCTTCTATGTATGATACTTCTGCACCTTCTTCAGCTACTATCAAAGTCCTCTCGAATTGTCCCATAGATTGATTCTGTATTCTGAAATATGCCTGTAAAGGTTTATCAACTCTAACACCAGCAGGTACATATACAAAAGATCCTCCACTCCAGAATGCAGTGTTCAGAGCAGCAAACTTGTTGTCATTGATTGGAACCAGTGTAGAGAAATACCTCTTCACTATTTCAGGATACTTCCTCAAACCCTCATCTAGACTCATAAATATTACTCCTCTCTTTGACAGGTATTCGTTTATCTTCTCATAGAGAACATTACTCTCGTATTGTGCTGTCACTCCTGCAAGTACTTTCCTCTCTGCCTCAGGGATCTTCAGCTCTTCGTATATTCTCCTTATGTTCTCTGGTAGGTCTTCCCATCTATCTGTCTGCTTTGCCTTGGATTTCCAGTAGTATATTATGCTATCATAATCAATAGGTTCTATCTCCATCCATTTAGGTAAATCGAGTTTCTGAAACCATCTAAATGCTTTCAATCTGAGTTCCAACATCCATTCTGGTTCTCCTTTCTCTCTACTTATATATCTAACCGCATCCTCACTTAATCCTCTATCCCAGATTGCCTCTGCATCTATCATCTTGAGAACACCCCATCTAGTATCTTTAGAGTATCATGTGATTGATATTTGTTAGCACAATATACCATAGATATCAATTCTCTCTCCTGGGCTCTGCCGAAGATAGAGCTGCCTTTGAATATCCAGAACACCTTACCCGTCCTAACATATCTATCATATAGTGTTTTGAACTTGTCCTGATGGAATTTTTGGCAGTGAGGACATAGGGGGCTTGAGAATTCAACTATCCACACCGGAGAGTTAGGATCACCAAACGCAATATCATCTGGTTGGTAGAGATCTCTAGGTGGTTGGCCTATTGGATTTGCAATTGCATTTTCGAACACAGCAAGATCTTGGTTGCCAACAATCTTCCCTCCGTTTATGATGAAGGAAGGAGTACCTGTAACGTTGTATCTCGCTGCCTCTCTGAAAACTCTATTGATATATTCGTTTGCCTCCTGAGATGTAACACAATTCTTCGCATCATCATTGAGTGTGAACTTAGTTTTTGCACTATCCAAAGCATCCTGAGAGACTCTGTCAGAGAGTATTTCTCCAACTATCATAATGAATAATACCATAGTTATTACTCCTGCTAGTATATAGAACAGGTTCAGATTCTTCATGGATCTAAGTATGTAGATGAATACATTTAAATCTATGTTGTGTTTCTTACTAAATATGGCAGAGTTGAATGCAAAACAGATTGCAAGAGCAAAACTCATAGAATTAGGGAAGAGACTTGCTGAACAGATTAGAAGAGGAGAAAATCCTTACTTCGAAACGATTGTAAGGACGAGATCAAATGTAATATCAGATCAGGGATTTCTGGAATTAGGAAACAAAACCGAGAGAAGAGAATTCCTGAACATGTCTCAGGCAAAATCTTTCATGCAAACAATTGCCATAGGCAACAAGCTCAAGAAGTTTCTGGATGAAGATCTACACACTAGTATCAGAGGTTTGTTCTATCAACTCAAATACAGTTTAGGTGAGGATGTAGATGAGAATCTCTTTGATGAACAGTCCGAGAGTAATGAATTGATAGAGGATCTAGAGGCAGCTCTGAATGTTAAGAGAGAAGATTTCAATCTAACTACTGACAGGAAAGGGGTGCTTGCTGGTCCTATAAAGATAATCGATAGATTCAAGGGAGAGGAGATAATTATAGATGGAACCAAGATGGGGAGGAGCGGATGGATGATACCATCAGATGTTGATAATGATATGGTGATTGAGGAGGTAAACGCGGATTATGTGTTGGTTGTAGAGAAAGATGCACTTTGGCAGAGACTGAACGAAGATAGGTTCTGGCAGAAGAACAATGCGATCCTGATAACTCCCAAGGGACAATCATCTAGAGGTACTAGGAGATTACTGAGGAAACTTGCAGACATGGGGCTTAAGATATATGTGTTCACAGATTGTGATGCATGGGGATGGTATATATACTGGACACTCAAGACGGGTAGTATAAACCTAGCATATCTGGGTAGAGAATTCACTGTGCCAGAGGCTAAGTTCATAGGCGTTACCATGAGTGATATAGATAAATTCCCATTCTTGAAAAAACTAACTATAAATGCAAAGGATGTAGACATCAAAAGAGCTGAGGAATTGTTGGAATACGAATGGATCAGGAAACATCCTCAGTGGGTCGAGGAACTCAAGAAGGTACTGACTACCAAGAAGAAGCTAGAACAGGATGCTCTCCAAGGGGAGAGATTGACATTTGTAGGAGATTATATAAAAACCAAGATAGAGACGAATGATGTTCTACCTTAGATACTGAATCTATCCAACAATCCAGAGATATCTTGAGGTTTTGGAATAGAGATGAGCTTGCCAACTCTGTTTACTATCTCCTCATCCAGTGTAATAGATTGATTCTTGTATATTACACCTATAGGTATTTTCTCCCAGTTAGTGTTGTATGGTTCATTTGCCTTCTGCCACGCAGTATCAAAATCCTCTGGATTGTGATCTGTTATGTAGACTCTGCTTTGATACCATTCGTAACCATTCATGTAATTCCAAGTGATGCAGGGTTGGTAGATGTTTATGAAGCTAAACCCTCTGTGTCTGATACCTTCTAATATGAGTTGAGAGAGATGTTTTACGTTACCTGCGTATCCTGCTGCCACGAAACTAGCTCTCTGTGATACTAGCATCGGAATGTGCTTCACCGGTTCTATGGGAGTTCCATCAGGATAGGTCTTGGATCTAAATCCTTTGTGAGATGTAGGACTACTCTGACCAGTTGTTAGACCATACACTTGATTATCTTGCAGCAGATATGTGATATCTACATTGTATCTTGCAAAGTGCAGAAGGTGATTCCCTCCTTCAGACAATCCATCTCCGTCTCCTCCTATTGCTATCACAGTGAGGTCTGGATTGGAGATCTTTATGCCAAGAGCCAGTGGAAGTAATCTCCCATGGAGTCCTTCATATCCGTATGTTCTTATGTAGTGGGGTGTCTTACCTCCGCATCCTATACCCGAAACTATAACAACCTCACTGGGATCCCTATCCAGAGCAGTTAATGCGCTCTTGATAGCCATCAGTATTCCAAAATCTCCGCATCCAGGGCACCATTGTGGTTTCTCAAGAGTATTTATCTGCGCGATGTTCATAATACCACCTCAATATCTCCAAGGAGTATAGAGTTCATATGTATCAAAATCCTCTCTGACAATCTCTATGCCTCTGTAGTCTCTATTCTCTAGATTCTCCAGTGCAGACAGGAGTTGATGTGGGAACAAAGGTCTACCTGTGTATTTCATAATCAGAAAATCTGCGTCGACATTCACAAACATCCTGAGGAATCTATACAGAGCCATGTTGGAATTATTCTCAACGAATCCTATCCTGTCATAATTCTTGAATATGCTCTCTATCTTACCAGAGTCAATGGGATAGACCCAACTGAAATGTATAATATCGAAATCAATACTACTGTGTATATCTAATACAGGTAATATCTGACTTCCCCAGACTACGATTGCTCTTTTCGATCCTTTAGAATACACAGTAGGTAAAGTATTCTCTCTTTCTAGTATAGTTGATATCTTTCTGGATCTCTTCTCTACTTGCTTTACCCTCTCACTGAAACTCTCTGTACTAAAACTATCCTCCATGTGTTCATAGCTAGATGCTACATGCATTCCTCCTCTCACTCCAGGAACAGGCATTCTAGATATTCCATCATCCTGAGCCTCATATCTAGAGAACCTCTTAGTGTTAGGTAGTTCTTCGAGAATATTATCATATATGATCTTGCCATGATCTACCTCAACCTTTGGGAAACCATCCACACTAAATGATGTCTCCGAGAGGAATTTATCAGATAGCACAAACACAGGTAATTGATATCTCTGAGCTAAGTTCAGTGCCTCTGCCATGTAAGTATATGCCTGTATAGGTGTACCAGGAGCCAGGATTATTTTAGGGAAATCCCCTTGCCCTGCACCCCATATCTGGAACAGATCTGCCTGTTCTGTCCAGGTAGGCATACCTGTAGATGGTCCAACTCTCTGGGATACAAAGAACACTATAGGTGTCTCTGCAATACCAGCCATGCTCACAGTCTCTGTCATCAATGCAAATCCACCTCCACTGGTTCCAGTGATTGCTCTAACACCTGCATAGTTGGCTCCAACTGCTATGTTAGCAGCAGCGATTTCATCTTCTGCCTGAAGAACAAATATTTTAGCATCATCTTTCACAGATATCAAAAAATGAAAGAGACTTGAGGCAGGAGTCATCGGATAGAAACATGCCAATTTCATTCCACCTGCAATAGCCCCTAGACCAAACGCTTCATTACCAGACACGATGTATTTCCTAGGACCTACTCTAGATATAGTTCTATCCGATCTATAATCATTCGATATTTCATAACCGATATCGATCGCCCTGAGATTGCTATCAAGAATCTCCTTACTTTTAGACCCAAACATTTTGTTTACTGCGTTTCTAACATCCTCTCTAGGATAATTCAGTATTCCTAATAACACTGATGTGATTAGCATGTTCTTTACCTTTGGATTCAGACTCTGTTTCTGGATTATATCATTTACATTCACCTTTATTCCCTCTGGGATCTGATCGTCTCCTATAACAATTGACTCTGCATGTAGAGTATCTTTTAGATATTTATATCCATCCTTACCGATACTTAGAAGAACATCTGTTCTGTGGATTGGTGAGTATATTTTTCCATCTGATACTCTGACGTGAACTACATTCAATCCACCTTTGATAAGAGATGGGTACTCTGGATAGGCTATTACGTTGTATCCTAACTTTGCAAACAGTTTGGCTAGCAAATTACCTATAGAGAAAGCCCCCTCTCCTGCAAGAGCAGCTACCTTTATGTTCAGATCCATGCACAGTGATTATACACTAGGGTTTAAAAAATATCCTTGAAAAATTTCACTCATCAACACATTTCTGCAGTACACACATCTATCACAGGTCCCTGATACACACCAGGATCTGGACCTGAATGTATGAAATAGCTCATGTTAACAATATCATATTCTACATCATGCAGGAAGATCTTCGGAAAGTATCTCCATTCATTCCATCCTACAGCAAGTTTCTTGACATATATTCCATGCTTTGCTAGAATAGCACCGATCTTGTCACCGGTCTTACATGGAGTGCTGTAGCAATATACAATAATCTGTTTGTCAGGATATTTCTCCTTGAGCTCTCTGAATTGCCTGATTATATCTGGATTATCATAGTAGGATGTGTTTGGATTGATATACGCTGGTATGTTGATAGCCCCTACTATATGTTCTCTTCTGTATTCAAATGCACTCCTAAGATCGACTAAGATAAAGCTATCGTCTCCGATTGATATTCTCTTCAATAGGGAATGTGGGCTCACCTCAATATCAGACTTCATCTGATAGTACTGTTCATAAATGTTATATGATAGTAGTTTTGAACCTATATATCCCCCTATTGCTCCCGATAGAAAACTTATCAGTATAACAGAGATTATCTTGTGATCAATGTACATACTTTATCTTTACCTCTCCACCCTTTATTCGAGATACACACATCAGTCTTGGATTCTTTGCTGTTGAGGGTGGTAATGTACTTAGGGTCATGCTCTCCATCTCTCCAGGTTCCTCTAGGTTTTCCTTGCCCTCTACCACATCAACCAGACATGTTGTACACACCCCTTCTCTACATGCAAACAGTAAATTTGTCTTTCCATCTAACTCTACCAGCAAACTACCATCAGGTACCTCTACTATCTTTCGCTCATCTAATACATTAACTCTAGCCATGCTCTATCTTCTGATATAATATTTAAAAACCTTGGTATTGGATTTTTAAAATCTACTAGTTCTACAACATCATGGATAAGAACCAAGTAATAGAACGCATAGTTTCAATACTAGAATCCGTAAGGGATCCTGAGTTTGATTATAACATAGTTGAGTTGGGATTAGTGTATGAAATAAGAGTTGATCTGGAGAGGAAGCATGGCTATATAGCGATGACCCTGACAACACCATTCTGTCCATACGGAGATAGTATCATAGGAGAGGTGAACAGAAAACTAGCTGAGATAGAAGAATTAGAATATATAGATCTAGATATCGTGTTTGAACCTGAATGGAACCCTGGATTTATAGAGGAAAATCCAAAAGAAAAACTACTGAAAGGAGGGATATTTAAGGAGAGGAGGAACTCTTAGATGGAGTTACCACCACTACATCTGCGATTGATTTTACATTTTCAAACTTGATGCTCTTCTCATTTATAACCTGCTTTGCCTTCTCTGCAGAGGTAGGTAGATCATCCATCAGCAATCTAGATACTACTCCCTTCTCCATGTCTATTATTATCTCGTGTACTGTCCCTAGAAATTTTCCCGTGTCTGTAAAAACTTCTTTTCCATACAGATCGGATAGTTTCATAATCCCACCTATTATTTATTCTCTAGATTCTCCTTTATAAACTTTTCTAGTCTCTTAGCCACTATGTCCTGTGCTCCTAATCCAAATGCCAGTCCAAATGCTAGTGCAAATCCAAATGCAATACCAGCAAACATTACCAGAACTACATTTCCCACTAGCTCTACATTTGAACTAGGGAAAATTGCTGGCATTGATACTACAAATCCTAGTATTGCTATGAATGCCTGAACTACCATTGCTAGATAGTCCTTGAACATCAGGTGTTCTTTCTCCCTTATCTTGTCAGATATCAGATCTGCAAGCAATAGGAAAACCATCAGTATCACAACTCCCTGGATAAGTGATGACATATATCCCATAATACCTACTAATACCTGCTGTATCTGTAGACTCCCTGCGATCTGCTTGATAGATATATCCATTACTAGTACCAATCCTATGAGGAACAGGTATAGGAACAGCAATACATTAGCCACCGATTTTATCTCTATACCTAAGAGTGCATCCTTAAGCTTGTACTGCTCAAGTATCTTCTCTAGACCTGCCTTATTCCATATCACTGAGATTATGGTTCTAGATATTAACTTTGCAAGCAGCCACACTACTGTTGCTCCTATCAGGAAGATTAGCAGTGGTACTATAGTGTCTACTAGATTGTTCATTACATTCCTCAGTGTTGTATTTAACATATCTGTGCCGCTCATGGTTTATATTTCGGAACGAATATTTTAAAAGATTATCTGAGAATTCACTTTATAGCTGGTGAAAATTCATGCTAGAGATATTGATGCTGATAGTTCTTATATTTCTCGTTCAGTTTCTATCTAATCTTATCAGAGTTCCTTTCATCATAGCCATCCTGTTGTTCTCAGCTCTCATGGGGCCAAATGGATTTATATCTAAGTATTATGGAATAAACATTCTTGATGAGAACTCTATATCTATCATCTCACAATTGGGTATATTGATGTTACTGTATCTCATAGGATTACAGATCAATCTCAGAGATATATTAGTATATAATATCAAAGCATTAGGATTCTTCCTATTCAGTAATATCTTCGTGGCATTTTTAGTGTATTTACTCATAACTTCAATCATTTTCCCTTGGTTGTCAAAGGAGCTAGCCTTCATCATATCTATCACACTATCTTTCACATCCACCGCAATCTACTATGAACTTGCAAAAGATTACAAACTCCACACCAAACCCGAATCAAATCTCCTACTGACTAAGAGTATAATAGAGGATATCATTGCACTATTGATACTTGCATTTCTGTTCAAACTCTCTAACATATCAATAACTGATATATCTGCAGAACTATATAATCTATTCATCTCTGGATTGATCTTTCTAGGTCTGACTGTGATAGTTCTGTTAGTGGCAAGTATATTCAAAGATATAATCAATAGAAACGATATCTCAAACGGGGATGATGATAGTATAAAACAGATCTATTTTTCGTTTTTCATGAGCATACTCATAGTGTTGTTGATACTTGCTAAATTGATTGATTTTCCCATTGGAATTGCTGCCTTCATTGCAGGATCTATATCTAGTCTGTTCAGTAGAGAATTCCAGAAGATCAGGGACAGTATATTTCTTTTCTCTGAGACTTTCATATCAATCTTTCTCATATACATAGGTAGTCAAATTGATCTAGAGAAACTTATGGATCTGAGTTATTGGAAGATTGCAGGGATATTGATGGTTGTGATTGTTATAGCTAAAACGACAACCTCGATTATCTACTTCAGAAAACTTGGATATGATACTAGAAACTCATTTCAGATCACTTTTCTGTCTCTAGCAGTAGGAGAGTTCACACTTATAGTCTTCTCTGAGCTTGATAAAGTATTTGGATTGAGCCTAGTGAACATAGGATTCATACTCATTCTCTCCTCTGTGTTGATATCTGTTGGACTGATGAAAATATCAAATATTATAATGAAAACATATGATAGATTTGCAGGTGTTAGATCATGATAGTTCTTGGTATAGAGTCTACTGCACACACTCTTGGAATCGCTATAAAGAGAGATAGAGATATCATAAATCTCATAGATACATACCAAGGGGAGTACATACCTAGAGATCTTGCAGAGCATCATGCAAAGGTATTTCTAAAACTCCTGAGGGAAGCATTACAGAAGGCTTCTATAGAGATGTCTGAGATAGAACTAATATCTGTGAGTCAAGGTCCAGGTATAGGAGCACCTCTATCGTTTGGAATAGGTATGGCGAATTACATATCATCAAAGCTAAAGATCCCTCTGATAGGAGTAAACCATGGATATGCCCATATAGAGATTGTTGAATACATGAATGGTAAGAGAGGTGATTTAGCACTATACATAAGTGGAGGAAACACTATGATAGTCAGGAGAGAGGACCTCAAGATAATTGGTGAGACTCTGGACATGGGTATAGGAAACATGCTAGATAAGGCTGCTAGGGAATTAGGACTGAGAGGGGCAGCTGATCTGGAGAGACTGGCATTACAGAGAGACAAATACATTGAATTTCCGTACACTGTGAAAGGAATGAACACAACATTCGCAGGTATATATACATATTTCGTGAATTCAATCAAGAAAAATTTAGGCACAAAGGAGAATCTCTCATACTCTCTGTTCCATACTAGTTTCAGTATGTTACTCGAGACCTTGGCAAGGGCTGTATTCGCCTACAGAGCAAAGAGTGTAGTGGTATGTGGAGGTGTGGCACAAAGCAAAATACTGAATGTGATGTTAGATAGTTTCTCAGAACAGTACGGAATAGAAATACTCAGAACAGAGAACCAGTACAATAGGGACAATGCTGCTATGATAGCTGTACTAGGTGAGAGACTCTACAATGAAGGATATAGGTCAGAATTTCCTCTCAAATCCATACCAAGATACAGAGTCTCTGATAGTATGAAACACTATATCCGTCTATAGATCTTTACGTATCCATTGTTATATACCAACTGAAATCCATCTAGTTTTTCCAGCACAAATGCTCTGTAGAGTGTAGATTCGTAGAAAGGCTTGGTTCTATCATTATACCCATCAGTCCAATTACCATCCACAAACCAAACCTTATCATATGTATATAGAATCACAAATGCATTCTGAGAAACAGGTACGGGAATTCCTCTATGGATTGAACTATCATTCAATCTGTATATCACATATTGAGAATTTCTATTTCCAAATACAGACCTCACAAAGCTACTGGCTGCTCTAGATAGATCTAAACTCCCATCGTTGTTTACAATGCAATATTGTTTCACCAACTCCTGCTGGATAGCCCCTGTATATCCAGAGTAATTTACCATGTACCCTATCCTACCAGCTCTGTTGTTGATGCTACATCTCTCATTCGATAATATCACAGTCTCCCAGAGATTGTTGAATTCGCACCTACTAGACATCATAGGGAACCTCTCATCAACTCCTCTTATCTTTGCACATGATAGATAATTCAGAGCATAGAACTTACCCCCAAACAGCATATCTCCACCTATTATTATTTCCTGATCAAACAGAGCATAATCTGATCCATACATCTCCATGATTCTCAACAACTCTGTCTCATTGCCTATAATGTAGGAATAGGCAACATCTAATATCATACTCAACACTGAATGATCGTTTCTGATCACAGCCTTCCTATCAGCCCAATAATTTATCCAATGCCCATAATCCCACCATGACACAATCCTTGCATTAGGTTCGGTGAATATTCTTAGGAATTGCATAGGATCATACCATTGGATAGGTATGGAGTTGCAGGAGATAGAATACAATAAACCTCTGATCGAATCGTTGTTGTGGTTCAACATCAAATCTAGATCGCATGTAACTCTACTGTATTGAGTAGTAATATCTATCTCCGAAGAGTTGCAGTCTGGGAATAACCTATATATTCCGCATGCAGTTGCCTTCAGATCCTGTAATGCCACCTGATTGCTAGATATAGGTGTTATGAAATTAGATCTGATCAGCATTGAGAAAGTATCTATTGATGTCACACCTGAAAAACCTGCGAACACAACGGGCAAAGCATACAGGAAGTATGCTATATACTTAGTATATTTACCATTAATTGTTAGTGATATAACTCTCATCAGGAAATACAGTAGGATCAGGAGATATCCGAATGTGAAATATATCTCGAATTTTGCCTTTAACAACCCTATAAAGAATCCCAACATAGGTATTGATACAATAAATTCATCGCTCACTTGGTGTTTGGAATTGAAACTCCTAAGTATTTCATATAGATACAGAACAATGCTATACATCAAAATCGCATATGCAATACTACTCTCCTTAGGCCTCCATTCTATAACCAAATTAAATATCCTACCTATCTCAAATATACCTCCGAGTAATATGTTGAGTATAGTGCTTGGTATATCAGCAAATAATATCATTAGAACCTTCCACAGAATCGAAAATGCATCCCTATCAACAATTCTACCTGATCCTATACCTAGCTTACCGAAGTTATCATCCAAGGTTTCACCAGCAGGATTCTGCTCTGCGATTGTTCTCTCTAGAGGGTTGTTGTATTGTAGTGCATACAGGAGAGACTCTCTGAATAGGAATGTGAATACTAGGGCTGATATGATTATTGATCCACCTAACAACACCTCTCTACTTATCTGTTGATTCATGAATGTGATTTGTGGTAGTGACTCAATCA
>JANXEC010000016.1 GCA_025058915.1 Microcaldota archaeon
TAATGTTACTTCATATGTATCTTGGTGAAAAGTATTCTGAGCCTGAATACGCTAGATCCCTAAGAATCTACTATGAACCCAAAGGACTTGATCTAATCCATCTTATGACACAGATCAAACTGAACCCAATCTCAACAATTCTAGTAAAGTTAGTGTACATGGAACGACGTCAGATAGATTCAAATACTTGGAATCACATAATTCAAGATTCAGAAATTAGCAAGGTTTGGAACAGTATGGAGAATATTATCTTGAAAAATTCAGATATGATAAATAATCAACTATTACAGAAAATGCTAGAATACATCAGATCACTCAGAAGGAAATTCTCTGAATTGGATAGAGATAGAAATTAAAAGATGTTCCATGTTTAAATAACTAATGTCACTGATCATACTAGTACTAATTATTATATCATATTCCCAAAATTGCAACCAAACTATCAATATAGATTTTCTTGCAATATCAAATGATGTAGGATCTCTTGTCCCTACAAACATAAGATTCGATGGAATAGGTGATAAGATATTCCTGAGGTTACTCAAAGTTGCTGGAACAGATACTCAAAAATCATTCGTAGATGCATACTATCTTTCTTCTCCAGGATGTAATGTTTATGTAGATATAAACAGTGATGTTGAGGGAGGATCAGGAGGATTGCTATTCTACATAATACTGAAATATAGAACAAACAACACAGGAGCCACAGGAGGCATAGATGAGAATGGTAATATATTACCCATAGGCGGCCTATACGAAAAGATACAAGTAGGATCCAATAGATTCAAGAATTTCGTTGTGCCCGTAGGCTCAAGATATCAATACTACACAACGAAGATACTTCCATACGATATAACATATGCCTCTAGGATCGAAGATCTCAGATATGATCCTGTAAATAGAATCGTCTATGGTAAGAACACAACAGATACAGTATTCACCTATCCTCAGATTCCGTCTACAAGATCCTCATATAACACCACTATCCTCATTCCAATCTATACTTACCTAAGAGATTTCTACACATCAATAGGCGAGATAGGGATACATGAACTTGATAAATATTACTCAGAGCTCATAGGATATGTTGACAGAATAGCTGAACTTGGATATTACTATACTGCTTCAAACATCATATTCCTCGCAGCCTCTGAGAGAAATGCTCTGTACTATCTACATAATCAGAGAGATCCAAATCTCCTCAGGCAGATGGCTGAGAGTTGTCTAAACAGACTGAACATAAGGGGTAATTCTGAGAATGATATAGCTGCATTGACTAGATATGAATGGGCCAAACAGGTATTGAACAGAGAGTATACTGATCTGCATGAGGATAGATACAGGAGATATCAAGATTACACTCAAGCGTATCTATGGTGTAAACTAGCAGATTCTATTTATGAGAACAAACAGATCAACTACAGTGATGAACATATCAAGAAAACTGCATTGGCTTGGTTGGTGGAGGGATTCAAGCAGATAGATGAGCAGAACTCAGATAGATATATGGTGGCTCTGTCCAAGATTATCACAGATCCTCTGATAAGTTCATACAATCTAGCCTTCTTGGTTAGAAAAGATGGATTCCTTAGGTCGAATTATAGATCTATCTGGGCAAACATATATGCCTCACAGGCAGAATATCTGAGAGGAATAGGGGCAGATGGAACAGAGTTAGCATATGTTGCAAACAATCTAGAGACTATATTTGGAGATCCAAGTCTGTTCGATATGATCCTAGATATCTTTGACAAACCTAAAATATCAAACTCAGATCTGCTCAAGATCAAGAACGTTGCATTTATAGCATCTATTCTGATATTACTTTATTTTGCTGGTAAGATCACAGAATCAATAATGAAAATACTCATACTCATACTTCTGATAGCTATAGTGGTGATGTTCATATGAATCTGATCGAATACTACAGAGCTAGAAAGAGATACTATAGCATGTTGATATACACTAGAATATATTCCGACAAGAAAAATCCTGCTGAACTGGAATCACTCAGATCTGAATTCGAAAAGATCAAGGAAGAGATAGATGAGGATCAACTCCCTCTGTATGAGAGAATACTTGATCTTGAGGATATGTTACTGAATTGTGACGAAGAGGAATTCAAACGTCAATTTGAGGCAAAGTCAGGAAAATACTTCTCTGCTCTGCTAAAGAGAGAGGAATTGTACAGAACTATATTCGAGAAGACCAAAGTGATTGTAACTCTATACTCAGTAGATCCAATAAGAAGAGTAATCATCAGTGGTAGTATACAGGAGGAAGTGAGAGTTGATCATGGAGAGTATCTAGAGCCTCTCCTCAACTACATAGATATCTACTCAGTGTACATAGATGGTAAACTGATAGGTGCAGAGGATAATAGATATGAAGTAATACTCAGCCCTCCATATAAGTATTTGGTTAGAAAAGATGACAGGGAGAAAGTAGAGAGGCTCATACAGGAGATAGAGAGAGTGCAGTCTAAACTGCAGCTAGAGATTGCTTTGAGACAGATAGAGGAACCTGATGAGAAGAGAGAGGAAGACTTCAGAGCCAATCAAGAATACTATCTGAAACTCAGATCCACTCTAGATAATTATGACGTGAACAATCTAGTTGATAAGGTTAGAACAATTTTCAAGAAGGATAGGGTTGAGAATTAGAGCCCTCTTTCTACTATCTATAGGTGTATCTGTGTTTGGATCAACTATTATGTAATATGATCCATGTCTCGAGAACATATCTATGTAACAGACGTATGTGTCTACATACATATTATTTAGAAAACACTGAGAGCTGTTTATAACATACACCTGAGACACTGTCTTTCCATA
This sequence comes from Microcaldota archaeon, assembly GCA_025058915.1. Lineage (GTDB taxonomy): Archaea > Micrarchaeota > Micrarchaeia > Anstonellales > J096 > JAADEL01. The sequence goes on from JANXEC010000016.1 coordinate 2,835, forward strand.
CCTTATTCCCACTAGTGACAGAACATCAACTCCACATTGATAGACTATCTGATCTGTTTGATCGTTTTTGATGTGATACACAAGATGTAATGTTGAAGTATTTCTGAGAGATGCAATCGAAGTGCTAAATGATGAACTCTCAAGTGCATCTCTTCTGTTCAGATCTGCCAGCAATTGTGTTAGTAGTATAAATCCTATTATGGCACTAACCACTAGGAGTACTAATATTAATTCCTGTCTCATAGTATCTCTCTAGTTCATTCAGTACAGCTCTGCATCTGTGTATCTCCTCAGGATTGATGTTCATGTATATTATATTCAAGGGATCTCCCAGAACTAGTATATTGGATCTATCTAATGTTGATCTGATCACAACACTATTCATCTCTATGTCTTTGCAGCTAAGATCCAAAGATTTAGAAACACATCTATCCCCTATCCTCTTGAAATATGTCCTGTTCTCCAAACATTCTTGTATTCTATCATCTTCTAGTATGTAAGTACCATTGTTATGTTTGATAGTAGAGAATATTTGATATATGTTCACATTTGTAGGTATTAACGTGTTGTAAGAATATATGAAATTCACTATTACCAGAACTGCATATCCAAAGAACATATATCTTAACAACCTAGCATCTGTAAGGATCACTTTAATTATATATAGTAACACGAATATGAATGAAGGGATCATCAGAGAGCTGAGAAATGCTAGGAGTAACCTCAGGAGATCTGGACTGAAGTCACCAAATCTATTTAGGTTGTTGTAGATCCAATATATATTGAACAGATATGTTTGATTAGTGTCATGGTAGATATAAGTGTATTTTGAATTTATTTTGCTCATATACTCCAACGTTCTATTCAATATAACACTGAGGTTATCTCCGTTGATAGGTCTGTTGTATAGTCTTTTGATATCTAGGAACTCATTCTGCATCTGTGCATCATCAGGATTCAGAGTGCTGTAGAGATAATATTTTTCTGACATCAAATTCTCTATCTCTTCCAAATCTTTGAATGTCTGATTTATCTGTTCTGTCATGTTCTTCAGGAGTTCTTCGTAGTATTCCATTCTAGCCAGATAGTACTGGAAATCTGTCATGTTTCTACTATTAAGTTTGTTCTGCAGCAGTCTCTTCAGCTCTGTATATTCTTGATAGGTAGAGCTATATTCAGAGAATCTTATCTTACTATATACATCATTGTATATTCTCTCTAGCTCTAGAGATCTATTCAGAGCCATCTGGAATGGTATGGATATGTTTCTGATCTGAAGGTTTACAGAATATATTTGCAATCTGACTGGTGTATTGTTCTGAATCCTACCAATAACTCCTTCAAGATCCATCAGCAGAGGGATTTCCAGTCTAGAGATGAGAGATAGGGATCTGTTTATTCCTGTTGTATTATGGGATATTGGAAAACACATTCCATAACACTCTTCACAGCTTCTATCTCCGATCCTGAGTTTGGTGTTCTGAACTTTTATAGAACTATTAAGTAGAGCATTCAACTCATTTCTGAGACTTGAAATTTCAGCCCTGTAGTTGGTTAGAGATATATTACCATAGAGTCTGTTTGTAATGTTGTTAAGAAGCACATCCAGTAGATCACTGGAACTCATAAACTCCACTACAATTGGCTTGACTTTGTTGAAGAGTTGAACATCACAATCCAAGGCATCTTCCCTGCATATGAACAGAGCATAACAGTGATATGGATCTTTCTTACACACCTCTACATTCGTTGCAATTCTACCCTCACCCAGTGCAGCTCTGCAGGCAAATTCCTCTACTTTTCCCAAGAACCTATATCTTGGATTAGTATCGTCGTATCTGGAGACATTAAATTCTAGCAGAGATCTCAACATCTCCTCCCTAGTATCTAGAGTCTGATCCAGGAGTTGTTTTGCTCTCGCAAGTAATATTCGTCTTATTGAATTGTTATCAGTAATTATCTGATAGTTACATTCTAACAGATTTGGAACTCCGTTGAAATAGAGTATTCTGCAGGTAGAATTATCTGCCGTAAACACTTCATCGTAGTATTGTTTCTGTTCATCAGGCAAGAAATAATCGATTATACTGCCCGATCCTGCAAAAGAATACAACACTGCTAGGATATATAGAATCATAAATTATTCAAACAGAAAAGATTTTTAAAGCAAATACTCACATAGAAATTATGTATCCTTCACCTCAAGCATATGATAGAGCGATAACAGTATTCAGTCCTGATGGAAGATTGTTCCAGGTGGAGTATGCAAGAGAGGCTGTGAAGAGAGGGTCTCCTAGCATAGGAGCAATGTGCAAGGATGGAATTGTAATGGCTGCAGCAAAGAAAATAGAGAGTAACCTAGTGATAAAGGATAGTATAAAGAAGATAGAGACTATTCACAATACTCTCTTCATAGCCACTGCCGGATTGGTGGCTGATACCAAGAGAGTATTAGATTATGTGAGAGATCTATCCATAGGGTACAGGAATGCATTTAATGAAGATGTATCTCCTGTATATGTGGTTAAACAGATCTCTAACATGTTCCAGAGCTACACTCAGTACGGTGGTGTGAGACCTTTTGGTATATCCGTACTGGTCACAGGTATACAGGAAGACCAACCCGTTGTGTATGAGATAGACCCTTCAGGAGCATACACAGGTTACTACGCAGTAGCAATCGGTAATAAGAAGAAGGAGATAGAGAGTGTGTTGGTGAAAAAATACAATCCAAAGCTATCACTGAACAAACTAGAGGAATTAGTTGTAGAGGCTCTTAGCAGCAATAGTGAGAAGGATGAGTACAGTCATATAGAGATTCTCATCTACAACCACAAGGCTGCTAAGTTCAGTTATGAGTTGAGAGAATTGAAATGATCTTCTCACCTGATCTCGGTAGGTTTGCAGAGACATTCAATATATCTCCTTTTTCTCATTCTATCAACTACGGAGATGCTATCTTTGAAGGAATGAGTATTGTAGTTGGAAATAGAATATCTCTGTTCCATCCTGAGCTGAACTATGAGAGGATGCAGTATGGAGCAGATCATATGAGATATGGATACAGAATAGATGTGGTCAGAGCAATAAACACAGTATTCTATCTCTATCTTATGAATGCTTACACTTCAAAGAGAGTGTATGTCAGACCTGTTTTGTATAGAGATAATAATAGTGTTGGACTCAGAAACACTGGAGTTACTAGGTTGATGCATGTGTTGATGCCAATGGAGGAATATGTAGAAGGAGACATGCTCAGGGTGAAGGTATCAAACATACCCAGAGAACTTCCCTTCGCCAGAATAAAGGCCAGTAGTAACTATCAACTGTCACTATATGCATTGAGAGATGCTGAGGGATATGATGAAGTAGTTTTCTTAGACAAGCAAGGCAAGATAGTTGAGGGATCTGGAGAGAACATATTGTTTCTGAAGGATAATACTCTCTATACAGATAGATATCATTCCTTACCTGGGATTACATTGAGATTTGTTGTGAAGATAGCTAAAGAGATGGGGATAGATATGAAATATGGTTCTTTCTCTCTTGAGGAAATAAATGATGTCGATCTGATCATGTTCACAGGGAATGCAATTGGAATTAAGTTAGTGTCTCAAATAAATTACAACGGGTCTGTGTATCAGCCCAAGATGGACTCGAAGGATGTATATATGAAGATCAAGAATAGATATAATAATATCTTCTATGGTCAGGATGAGCAGTATCATATGTTCCTGGATGAGTTTGTGGATGTTGATAAATATAATTCAGGAATAGTTGAGTTGGATAGGAAACCCGAGAGATATGAGAGAGTGGTTAGAGAGAACATTCAGGAGTTAGGTTTGAAGAGATTCCTTTAGGCAGTCTGGTAAGTATTCCCTTAGGTTCCTCCACTGCTTCCCTCTCCAGAACCATTTTCCACATGTATTGCATCTGTATTTGTTACCATGTCTCTCTAGTTTGATATTACACACATAACAATATGGATTATCTATATCTAATACTATCCCATTACTGACGATTATCTGTATGTTGGTTTTTATATTTTGATCTCTCAGGAGAATTGATCTTCTGACTCTCTTGCTCAGCTCTATATCAGATGTAACCAACACATCATTCTCACCTAACATCTGGATTATTTTGTTATCATCTATAGATGGATCTATGTACACACAACTAACTCCGAATACTCTTAATATTCTAGCTAACTTCCCATGCATAGAATCTACATATATCATTTTAGAATGTTGAACACCTCTATCATTGATAATTGATCTCTGAAGAATTCATAATCCTTAACTCTACCAATATCAGCCCAGAATTCATCTGTTAGGTAATAATCCAATTTATATCCCAGCTTTAGGAGTCTAGGAAATACATCTTTTGCAAAGTCATCACCAACTTTCACATGATCTAACACTGCTCTATTCAGAGCGTATATTCCTGTGTTTATGTAGAATGTGTATGTTGGTTTCTCTTCGAATCTCTCTATATGGTTATTAGATATACTAGCCACACCGTACTCTATTATTACATTATGGTTCTTCAGTGTTATTGTGGCCATAGCACCTCTAGATCTATGAGTATTATATAGTTCCTTCAGGTCTATTGTTGTAATATGATCACCCATAACTACTATGAAATTCTCATCTAGAACCTCTCTCATTTTTACCAGACACCCTGCAGTACCTTCTAGTTCCTTCTCTCTGTAGTATTCTATCTTTATCCCATTCCATCTGTTCCCTAGATATCCCTCTATCTGCTCTCCTAGATGGCCTGTAGCTATGATAATTTCTCTGAAACCAGCTCTCTTGATATTACTCATCACATATTCTATCAGAGTCTTGCTACCGATCTTAAGGAGAGGTTTTGGTAGGTTCTCTGTGTAAGGCCTCAACCTCTGTCCCTTGCCTCCTGCTAATACAACTACCCTGTACATAAGTAATTTTCACAGATAAATGTTTTAAACTCTTCTGATAGATCTTACTCATGCAGATTCGAAATCTCAAGGTAAAGGTAGGTGATAGGAATATTATAGATGGTCTGAATCTACAGATCCAAGATATAGATGTTATCATGGGTCCAAATGGATCAGGTAAGAGCACTCTCAGTAGAGTAATAGCAGGAGACCCAACATATTATGTAGAGGGAGAGATTCTAGTGAATGGGGAAAACATATTGGGTCTTGATGTAGAGAGCAGAGTAAATAGATATGGAATATTTATGTCATTCCAACTACCTCCTTATCTTGAAGGTATATCTCTGAAGCAGCTACTCAAGAAGATATACTACAAGAGATCTGGTTATGATGAGAGGGATCTGAGTAGACTTAGAGAGTTCAATACGGAACTAGAGAGATGGAGAGAGATACTTGGAATGCCCAAGGAATTCTTGGATAGAGAGGTAAACAAAGATCTCTCTGGTGGAGAGAAGAAAAAGAGTGAGACTCTGCAGATGTTACTCTTCAAACCCAAATACATCATACTAGATGAGATAGATTCAGGTCTAGACATAGACTCTCTAAAGAGAATAACAGAAGCGATAAACCTATACTACAGAGAGAATAAGCCTAAGATACTGATGATCACACACTACAACAGAATACTGAAATACATCATCCCAACAACAGTCCACATAATGAAGAATGGTAAGATAGTTAGAAGCGGTGGCAAGGAACTGATAGATCTAGTGGAATCATATGGATACGATCAGTTCTGATTTTCCTATATTCCAGAGGTATCCAAGATTAATATATTTGGACAATGCAGCTACCACTCAGAAACCTCGCCCTGTGATAGAAGCACTGAGAGAATTCTATGAGAACTACAATTCCAACATACACAGAGGGGTATACTCTCTGAGCGAACAGGCCACTGATATCTACGAGAGATCTAGAGAGAGAGTTGCGAGGTTCATAGGTGCAGATCCCTCCCAGATAGTGTTTGTGAAGAATGCCACTGAAGGATTGAATCTAGCAATATCAAACATGCGATCACGTGAGATAGTCTCAACAATATACGAACATCACAGTACTCTCTTACCTATTTATCGCTACTCCAAATCATATCGGCTGGAGAGAGACCCATACAGAATAAGATCCTCAAACATAGTCATAAACCATCTAAGTAATGTCACAGGTAAGGTTATAGACATACAGATTGTTAGGGATAATAATCCTGATGCGGTTATAGTTGTTGATGGGACTCAATACATACCTCACTTCAGAATGGATCTGAAGAAGATAGATGTTGACTTCTATGCATTCTCTCCTCACAAGATGCTAGGACCTACCGGTATAGGGATTCTGTATATTCGTGATCCTATGAAATATGAACCTCTCATATATGGAGGAGGTACTGTGAGTAATGTAACTGAGAGGATGTACAGACTGTTAGATAACAACAGTAGATACGAAGCTGGAACCCCTCCAATCGCAGAGGCATATGCCTCCTCAGTAGCTATGGATTACCTAGAGGCACATAGAGAGCATCTAGAGAGACTAGATAGAGAGATACTTAAGGAAGCAAATAGGTTGTTTGATGAATACAGGATATATCCTATCAACAGAGATCAAGATGTACCTATATTCTCTTTCTATTTCCAGAGAATTCACCCTCATGATGTTGCAGAGATACTCGATACAGCTCATAATATTGCTGTCAGATCAGGTTATCATTGTGCCCAGCCTCTTCATGAACACTTGGGAATAGGACCTACCACCAGAGCAAGTTTCTATATTTACAACTCCATAGAACATCTGAATAGGTTGATGGAAGCTTTAAAAAATGTAGTAAGAAAATTCACATAATGGATCTGTACACAGATGATTTCATAGCAATATACAAAAATCCCATGAAGTATGGAACCATACAAGACTATACACATGTATTGGATGGTAACAACGGTTCTTGTGGAGATAATATTAGAATATATGTAAAAATGAATGGAGATGTTATAGAGAGAGTTGGGTTTGAAGGGAAGGGATGTGTTATAAGCATAGTATCAACATCCCTATTACTATCGTATCTTGAAGGTAAGACACTCAAACATCTCAGTGAGATAGATGAGGAAGATATGTATTTGTTGATTGGAATAGATCTATCCATGAATCCCTCTAGGAAGAAGTGTATGATGTTACCTCTTGACACTATGAGGAAACTTCTATCTGCAGCTCCACACACCTAAATTTTTCCTCCTTGCCTCTTCCTCTACTTTCATACATTTTTCTACATACCTCCTGAGCCCCTCCTCTACCCTAGCATTTAGATCTCTGTAATAACAGAATGCTAATCCCTCTCCAACCATCTGTATGGCAAGGGGTTCTGAACCCTCTCCTAAGAATATACCTAATTCCCTCCCATATCTATCTGTCTTTCCATACAGAGAGATGTTTCTGAGATTCCTCTTCAGATACTCTCTAGCTCTAAGAGCTATATCCAACATACATGATCCGTTCATGTCTCTCCATCTATCTTTCTGAACACCTATCTCAGGGGTATCCATCAGCATGTCTCTGTATAGAACTCTAACATCTCGATTGATTATCGCTACTGTATCCCCATCTATAAACTCTGTGGAATTATTTATCTCAACAACATCTCTCGTCTCTCCCGAGATACTCAAGAGATACAACACTAGCAACGATATAAGAATTATGAACACAAACAGTATGATCTCTCTCAATTATCTATCACCATATACATCTGTATATTTCTGTGATCGATTGCAAAGTATATATCTCCTGATTTCATGTATATATAATCTCTATCCATACTCAGTACATTTATTCTGTCAAAGTAGTTTGTCCAGTACTTGAGAACAATAGCTTTCTGGATGATATTGTTATACATGATCAGAGATTCTGGATACATGTTATATCCTAGGAACATACCAAACCCTAGCTCTGGGAAGTACAATGGTAATCCTGAGATGATGTTCATAGATATCTTTGATATGTCTCGATCAAGATTTATTATAGTTTCCTTTTCAAGTGGAAAGGAAACATATAGAGAAGGTCTATCGTGCATGGTATATGGATATATAGCACCTAAGAGATTAGGATCAGGAATCAACAGAACTATTATCCCTCGCTCTGTCTCCCTCTTCTGATATCTCTGATCATACAGGACTCTATCTGGATCATGAATAAGTCTGATATAGAAACTGGACCATCTCATTCTGGTGTTCTTCACGCTGTCTTGGAGATCTATACCTCTAGCCATATTCTTACTATGAATAGTTCTGATGTATGCAGGAGGAGTAGTGATATTCACTCTCATATGAGATATTAGATAGAAAGGTTTAAAACTTTTTACAAGTATTTATTATTAATGTTCATTAGACAGAAGTTCATCAAAACAAAGGATGCAGTGATAGTAAAGAACTATATCCTTGGTATACCCTATGATGAGAAGAAAGTATACGTACTGAACGATGCTAATCAAGACTAGATTGCCTGCTGTTTGAGCATCTTGAGCTCTAACTCTACCAAGGATGGGAATGTAGAGTCAAATACTCTCTGTGCTTCCCCAAAGTCTACTTCTCCAAACTCCTGCTCCATATCAAATATGATCTTGTTTGCAAGGTTGTTAGCCTTCAGATAGAAATCCAGTTTCATCAGATCTTTGTTACCTGTGTCCATGGCAGCTCGGTAGATACGATATATAGTATAACCTTTATAGAATGCCTGAAGTATGAGTTCCTCTGGTTTGAATCCATTCTCATCAGCTCTTCTCTGAATTGTGGGTGGGATGAACACTATGTCTAGTTCTTTGCTGAGTCTAGATATGTTCAGATCTTTCCACTCTCTCTGATTTGCCTCTGGATTCTTCAGAAACTGAGCCTTCAATATAGTATCATCTATATTCTGACCTCTCTCCAATTCGAACACCTTCTCAAACTTCTTCTCCTTCCTGTTACTCTCATACTCAAAACCTATTACCCTATATGTTCTACCTCTCCTACTGAACCTGAGTTTCTTCAGGAAAGTGTACCGATCTGTAGCGAACATTGAACTTGATGGTATTCCAAACACAAGTTCCAACCTATCTCTTATATCAGCCAGACTCTCTGCGTGAAGGTTGTATAGTAGGAATACTCCTGGCTGTGTGTTCAGGAGATTAATAATACCTTGGACATTCGACTTGGATCTTACCTCGTTGATGATCAGGGCTGCATCTCCCATTCTCAACAGAGCATTTGCCATAGCAACCAAATCCAATTCTGCAAGATCTCTGTTCAGATGCTCCATGTCCAGAGATGCTATTCTTGCAGCACCTATGTGGAATCCTCTCTTCCTGTATGCTCTTACAGGTATCTCCCATATATCCTGTACAGGTATAATTCTCCTCCTTGTTCCTATGGCACATATCTTCGCAGCTGTGAATGAAGTCTTACCTACTCCTTTTACACCTAACACAGCCTCTGAAGATCCATATGTGACCAGCACATCATCATAGCCTGCAAACATAGGTGTCATGGATTTATAGTATAGATACTGTGCATATGTGAAAGGTTCTTCAGACATCAGTCTCAGAGCACCCTGTAACTCTCCAAAGGTAGCTGGAGGTCTCTGTAGGTGACATCTCATATAGGCTCTAGAACTAACCACATCCACCACGGGTGAGTTAGAATCAAACTTCTTACCTCTCTCAGAGAGAACCATGTTCTTGAATGCTCTCTCCAGCTGCTCTCTATTATATCTGTAAAGAGTATGAACTATTCCGAACTCTCTGTGATCTAGGTATATAGGAGAGTTCTCACTATCTATGTATATATCTGTTACATTATCTCTATCGAGAGATATGTTCTCTATAGGAGCTCCAAAACCTATCACCCATGATGCTGCGTCTCTTGCCATCAGTAGAGCTTGCCTAGGTGTTATTGGTATGTTCCTTAGGAGTGCTGCCTCTAAGAACAGCTGTTTGTATTCATTGATCTTGTAGTTGTACAGAACATTATAGTCTTGGTTTAGAAAGTTCTCTTTGAGTTGGTTGAGTATCAGTTCTCTGAGTAGGTTCTTGAGATCCAGAGATAGTTCCTCTATTTCAGGTTGTCTGATATCGTATATATAGATATCTTTCTCAGGAATCTCATATATCTGTACCTTGACTCCATAGGGTAAGACATACTGTCCTTCCTTTTTAGACACTTTGACTGCATCCTCGGGGATGTCTATTACAACAACATCTATGTAATTCAGAGTAGATAAGTTAACAAGACTTAGGAATGCCTCTTTCACACCTCCTTTTGAGACTACCAAGTTGTAGAACTTTGTAGATTTGAGTCTATTTATCATGTATTTCACAGTGTTCATGAATATCTCATAACTTTTCATCATACTAGCTCTATCAGGAGTCGGTTCTCTGTAACTTTCCAAATATCTCACAGCCTCTAGAGGATTAGTGTATGCTGTCGTGAGAAATCTCTTCACAACTTCCATTCTCTTTGTATACATTCCATCTCTTGGATCTCCATACACCTCCTTTTTTAGGTATATTGCCTCTATCTCACCTAGAGCTCTTGCATATTCAACTAGTATTGATGTTCCTTCCTTAGATAGGGGATATGAACTCTCCTCTTCATATATAATCTGTTCTATATCATGATCCTGAACAAAACTTACTAAATTCTTTAGATGATAGTTCAGGAACTCAGTGGATCCAAATTCAAACGATGCTTTTGATAGATCTACATAGGCTTTTTTACCAACTGCTACAAGTTCCATAATATATTAGTAATATGCTCCTTTAAAAAGAAGATGGTATGTTGAATTATTAATCAGAACAATCCACAGAATCCAAGTTCAATAATAATTCCATGTATTGTTTTTAAACATAACTCTACATTTCTATATAGAGATTTGGGATGGGCCCGTAGTCGAGTGGCTAAGACGCCGCTCTCACACAGCGGAGATCCCAGGTTCGAATCCTGGCGGGCCCATATGATGACAGAGGTGATCTCTGAGAGATGATGAGAAACGGGCAGACTGATCATAGCAACTTTAGTTTCCCGAACACATTGTCTATCTTGTTCTCATCATCAGGACCCACCCCTATACACGTCACTGTACCAGGTTCAACCTCTGTCAGACCAGCATCTATTATGGTTACAACATTCATCCCTCTCTCCTCTGCAGCTTTCCTAAGCATCACTAATTCCTCAAGAGATTCAGCTCTGAGAACTACCTTCTTTGCTCCGGTATTTCTCCACATCTCTCTGATTCTCGGATCTGATCTGAGGTAGGATTCCAGACTTGCATGGGCTACCTGTGCAGAGATCTTGCCACAACTCATCTTGAGATCGATCCTTACAACTATAACCTGCTTAAGCATATCTGGTATTGTAAAAAAATCTTTAAATGATTACTCTATATATAGTT
>JANXEC010000017.1 GCA_025058915.1 Microcaldota archaeon
TCTCTTCTGAACAGCAATCCTCTATCTCTAAGTATGCTTATTATCTCTTCATTCATCTCTCTGCAGATCTTGCCTCGGAATCTCTCTCCAGCAACCTCCACATATCTACCTTGATCATCTACAAAAGAGAACGTTGGGATTCCATACTTAGCACCGACTCTGAAATCTTCCTCTCCATGACCTGGTGCAGTATGAACTAATCCAGTACCTTCATCCATAGACACGTATTCTTCAGATAGGAGTACTTTCCTATCGAACCTATAGCCTATCAGATCCTCAAATGGATGTATATATCTCAATCCCTCTAGCTCCTTTCCATCCATCTCTCTCCTTATCTTCCAATCCTTCAGGATCTTCAGCTCCAGATATCTCTTCTTAGCTACTATCAGTCTCTTCCCATCTCGCTCTATCTCTACATATCTCTCATTAGGATTCACCATCACACCGAGATTTGCAACTAGGGTCCAAGGAGTGGTAGTCCATATGAGGAGATAAGTATCTCTCTCATGTGTAGGGAACATCACATATATACTTGGATCCTCTATGTTAACGTATTCTAACTCATAATTTGCAAGGGTTGTCTGGCATCTATAACAATATGGAACAACATAATCACCCTCCCTCAGCAGTCCTCTCTCCCAGGCTCTCTTCATAGTCTTCCAAGATCTCTCTATATATTCTCTAGTGAACGTTATGTATGGTCTATCCCAGTCCATCCACACATGGAATCTCTTGAGCTGCTCTGTCATTATCTTTCTGTAATTCTCTGCAAACTCCCTGCATTCTCTCACAAACCTCTCTATACCTATTTCAGTCTCTATTTGGGATTTGTTATCTATCCCTAGCTTCTTCTCAACCTTAACCTCTATAGGCAAACCATGTGTATCAAAACCAGGAGTATCATTCACAGAGTAACCTCTCATCCTGTAGAACCTGAGTATTGCATCTTTGATACATTTATTCCATGCTGTTCCAGGATGTATCTCACCGGTCACAAATGGCGGTCCGTCTATGAATTCAAACCTCTTGGATCCAGCGCTCTTGATCTTCTCATATATTCTGTTCTCACTCCAGAACTTCTGTACCCATCCCTCTACCTCTCTGTGATCGTACATGTTTACATATTCGAGCAAACAGATTTAAATGTTCATCTTTTGAATACCTTGAATATCTGCGATATAAAACTCATCAATACATCAAATCTGCTTCTGTGTCTCTCGGGTATCTTTTTAGCCTCCTCCTCAGGCAATTCTCTCTTGACAGGAGTCTGTTCAGGAGCCTCAGGAACCTTCTTAGGAGTACTATTGAGTATTCTCTCTATTAACTCCTCTTTCTCTCTATCTTCAATTATGCTCTCTAGCTTAGTATCCCTTTCATCGACTTGAATACTCTTCTGCTCCTCCTCTTCCTCAATCAACTCCTCAGGAGATTCTACTCTTGTAGCCACATCTGTATCTAATTCTACCTCTCTCTCTTCGATCTGCTCCTCTCTCTTAACTATTTCCTCCCCAAGGATATCTGAGAACAGTGTTTTCTTCTCCTTCAGATCAACTATCTCTAATTTATCATCCTGTTTCACTAGAGCTTTGTGTTCAATCACCTCTCCACCTCTGATCTCTCCTCTGACCTCTAGTATTTTAGTCTCCTTTATATCCTCTGAAGATCTCTTTGGTTCAGGAGATTTTTCATCTGATCTCAAAATTCTGCGGATCTCAAGTGCTCTCTCTCTAACACTCTGATCTCCATCTATCCATCTTCTGTACAATCTTATAAGTTCCAGCTTGAGTTCCAGTCTATTCATACATTTCACCTATCTTCTTAAGTCTGTTCTTGTCTAATGCTAATAGGAACATCTTCGTGAATTCCCTATCTATCTCTTTCATAGACTCTATGTGCTCAGCCGTTCTTCTAGTATCATCAAAATCTATAACTATTAGAATTGAGTAATAGAACCTTCTATCTCGGGTCTTCCAATAATCCAAAATTTCCAATAGCTGTGTAGATTCTAACTTCTTCAGATCCTCTCTGATATTAAAAAGATTATTGAATTGCTTAGATGAGTATATGGTTTCCACCATTCTGAACAATTCCTCGTACAATCTCTCAGGTAGCTCCCCTTCATTTAGAAATTTCACAACCTCTCTACAGATAAATACAGTAGGGTCATCTCTGATCTTCTGTATTGCCTCTTTGTTAATAGAAACCTTATCAAAGAACATCTTCCTTAATCTATTGAGCTGTATAATATCATCTCTTGACAACTGTCTATGGAGATGAGGATAGTGAGATTCGTGTAAAATAGCTGAGATGTATTTAATAATTCTCCTCAACTCCTTGGTGGAATCCATGATTTTATTTAGAGAAATATGTTTTTAAAGAGATAAGAATACCTAAGAAACTTCTTTCTGCTCATATGGAGATGTGCTACCTCCAAATCCATCTTTGTCGTTCTAAGCTTGGGTAGCATGATCCTTGATTTGTTATCTGAGTTCTTAAGAATCGAGATCGATGCTATGAATCGAATCACATATGGAAACAAATTCCACTTTCTAGATGTTGTTACTCTATAATACCAAAGATCGGCTAGAGACAGATATTGATATGCATCCTTTAGATATTCATCATATCTGATCTGAAGATTGTTCTCTATTGCATACATGAGGTATTTATACTCATCTATGTTCAGGTTCTCCTCTAAATATCTCCTGGTATCAGACATCCTAGGCTTTGTGGAGAGTATATAGTTTAGAATCTGAAAGATGTTTGTGTATTTTGCTCTGTTGATTGCTGCTCTGACCTCAAGATCGTTCAGAGCAGCCCTAATGTCTGGATAGTTATAATCTGAGATAACCTGAATATCATCCTCAGAAACATCTATTCCTTCCTTCTTGATTACGCTCTTGATTATGTTTAGGTATGTTGCTCTAGACACCTTAAGCTCCACTCCTAAGATTTCACCTCTATTTATCTTATCCCTGATATTCCTGAGTCTCTGGTCCCATATATCGTTTGCTGTGATAATAACAGGAATTCCTGATTGAAGTATTCGTTCTAAGTCTAATCTCGCTGTATCTAGAATTGATTCCAGATCATCTATCAATATCATAGTTCTCCTACCGAATAGATCATTTCTCCCTATCTCCTCGAGTCTAAACTCTGATATATTATATGCATTTATTTCGATAAGATTAAGATTGTATGTTCTTGCTAATGCATATGCTAGAGATGTCTTGCCAGTACCTGGTCCTCCATATATGAGAATTGGTGTTCTTGCACCTCTATCCATCCAATCTCGAATGAATCTCTCTAGCTCTCTATCTCTCTCTTTGAAATGTCTGAAATATTCATCTAGAGTTTTTGGCGAATGTCTATGAACATACATGATAGTGTCTCATACATTTTATTTAAAAACCTTTCTAGGTGTTATGATAGTATATGGAGATAACTTATATCTCCGGCGATAGACAGATCAAAAGTTCAGATCTGAACGAGATATGTGACATTCTTTCCAGAGAATTAATATCTATTCTGAATGAGATCACCAGTAAAACTAAAGTAAGTAAGATATACCTGAATTCAAAATACGGATACATAATAAAGAATACATACAAACAGGAGGGCAGGAGGATTTTGATAAAGAATTCAAAAAACATTATTTTCCTCAAGAACCTACCCAAAGACACACGCGATGTGAGATATCTACTACATTTCTATACCTCATCTCTGGATAGGTTGTATAGAATGTGTAATAAGAAAAATACTATACTGAGTACAAATGAATTAGTCTCTGTGTTTCCTGATCTGAAACACAGAAGACGTTAATCAATCTCTATTTTCCTAGATTTTAGATACGATTCAATCTTGTAGTATTCTCCCCTCTCATATATCTTCAGAGACTTCTCTACAGAATCATATACTAGAGCAGGATCTGGTAATCTACTCTCTGAGATGTTAATATATATGTATCTAAACCTAAACGCCCAATCAAATTCATCAACAAATGGATTATCAATTATCATCATAATTCTTCTCTCCTCCATAATCTTTCTATCACAATATTCGACAATCTTGCTGATCTGCTCCTTAAGATCCATAGTTTTATATACAATTACAGAAAATTTAAAAGATGTGGCCTCTGTAGTCTAACCTGGATAGGACGTGGGCTTGCGGAGCCCAAGGTTCGGGTTCAAATCCCGACAGAGGCGTTAATACATCCTCCTGAACACATGATGGGGTTTTCCTGTATCTATACTAGCCACTAATCTATCAAGCCGACTTGGATCAGATGAGAGGTATTCAACATGGGCTAGAAATCTAGGTATATTCCACCTCTTTCCATAATTGATGTAGAACCCATACATCAACATACCCATATCCTTACCAAATACCTCTAGGAAAAAATCCACCTCCTTCTCATACCTACTCAACCTATCCCTATAAACCTCTGCAATCTCTTCTACTCTAGGATCTGATATAACTAAATTCATGTTAAACAACATCCCTGTTATTAGAGCTGATTGATACAGAATGCTAGATCTATTAGTCCCGCTCAGATAACTCATATCTCTCAGAGATCTTAGCAATGGAGCAACCATATCTACCTCAAGTATCAGTGTAAGTAACTCCTTGGCAGTTTTGTCATCAATCTCCTTGTTATGATCTGTCATGATCTATCCCTCATAGTATTACCTACAACATATACATGCAGAACAGGTGTCCAGAATATTACTATGAGATTCAGCAATGGTATGGTTTGGATCAGAACTGCTAGCATGTATGGAAAATACATGATAGACATTCTGAATAGATTTGTTAGAGATAGCTTGATTCCTTCCACTATAGATTCCACAAGTTTCTTCTGAAGAACAATGTAAAGGAAGTACGGATAGTAGAAAATATATTCTGATATTGCCATACCGATCAGAAAGTTTAAGGCTACAAGAGCTATCGTTAATATATCAAAATTCAAGAATTGATATGACAATATTGAAGGTATCATAAATAGGATGAGGAATAGACTTTTGATTATCGTAATCGGCAGTGCCTGCAGAGACCCAACAATCAATTTCTCTGTGAGTCTATTGAATGACTTCCTATTCTGCTTTATAACATTCCAAAATAGATCGATCTGCGAGAACAAATATCCCGGGAAGAACACATAAAACCCTAAAAATACGAGATAGATTATATCTATATATATCTTGTACATCGAATACATGATCACTCCTGCTCCTAACGTTGCAAATATCGTTACATAGAAGAGGAATGTAGAGTATATTATAGTTATGAGTGATGTTGTTATATGTTTATTTGCAATCTCCATGGCTTTCGATAGATTCATGATCTTTATATGATGTAATGTATTTAAAATCAGATCTGTATAGAATATTATGCTCTACAGAATACCACTAGATAGAGACGGATTGATAACAAAAGTTACATACATATCAGACAGGAACACTCTGAGCTGTGCAGATCATGGGGATATGAATGTGGTTACAACAGTAGAATACAGAGGCAAGAAAATATACTGGTTTAGATGTATATTCTGTAATGTCGGGGCAGGGTATGATGGCGATCCAACAACCAATCCTACCAAAGAGGAGATACTATCCTTGGGAGATCCCAAGGATTACATAAATGCTAAAGATGTCCCTGAGCCCCTCTGGTTCTATGTTGAGGATTTGAAGAGAAGAGTCTAGAGACTATTCTATTTATTCTACTACCATATTGCAGTGCCTGTTTAGGTCTGTTCAGTATGTATTCAGGTAAAATATCCAAACATGCCTGCCTGAGAACCCATTTCTTTCTGTCTCTATCTCTCAGTAATTCCTCTTCAGAGTAGTTATTCATAACATACTCAAATAATTCTCTATCGTAGATAGGGAATAGGGCCTCTTTGTTGTATTCACTAGCAATCAATCCGATATATTTTATTTCCATATCTCCCAATCGATTGAATTCATCTCTTAACAGGCTCTTCAAATCATTAGATCTATAATGCCTGTCATATCCTGCAAATATCTCTTCACTACCACTGCCGAACATAATATATTTCTCCTGTACTTTGCTGACCACTAATTCTATACCAGCGATTACCTCTGCCTTTACTCTATCTATTTTTCCAGACCATCTCATAAATATCTCGATTAGATCTCCACTCACCTCTACTAGCTCAAATCCCATTTCCCTGGCAAATCTTCTACTATACTCCAGATCTCTGGATCTGGTATCTAGAGATAGTGTATAGAGCCTCACTCGATTGTTCTTCATTCTCGCTAGCACAGCCAACAGAGAACTGTCTAGACCTCCTGAGAAGGAGATTGCCAGATCCTTCCCCTCTGGAATGTTCTTGAATATTATATTTAAAATAGTATTCATGTATTCTTTATATACATGAACGTTTTAATAGATGTTCATACTCACGTATACAACTATTCTGGAAGTGTCAAGACTATAAAAGTATCATATTCTTATGAGAATTTTGATAGAGCAGATCTAGTAGGAATATCTCCACAGAACTACAGAGACTATAGATTTGATCTTGAGAGATATGTAGAGGGGAAGTTGGGGGTAGGTGAGATTGGTTTGGACTATTACTGGGTAAAGAGAGAGGAAGATAGATCAATGCAGAGGTCTGTGTTCATGCATCAGTTGAGTGTTGCTGAGAAGTCTGGGTTTGTAGAGATACATTGCAGAGAGGCATACGATGATGTGTTAGAGATACTCAGTACATACAACATAAAGACAGTAATTTTTCATTTCTTCTCAGGCACTTTGGATCATTACAGAAAGATTATAGATCATGGATGGTTCATATCAATACCACCTCGAGAGTCAGCATCTAGGAAGAAAGCAATTCAATATAGTATAGATTACATACTTTGTGAAACAGATTCTCCGTATATATGCGAATCACCGGACAGAGTGATTGATTCATATATGATGATCTCTAAGATCAGATCAGAACCTATAGATATAATTATCGAAAAGATCTGGGAAAACTACCATAAACTCAAGATTTAAATATCATTATATAATATCATGAAGATCAACATAGGCGATAGGATAGGTGTATTAGGCGATATACACTATCCAGACAGAGTTGATAGCATAGACTCACAGATGGTTCAGTACATATCATCTCTAGGTATAAGAAATTATATATTTACCGGAGATCTTACGGATTATGAGGTAATAGAGTTCTTCAGACCTGAGCAGTATATAGTTGTAAAAGGTAACATGGATGAATTCATATCTATTAAGATAGCTTGTATAGATATAGGATCACATAGGATGGTGATCACTCATGGGGATATAGTAAAACCCAGAGGAGATCTGAACGTAATAAAGTCTATTCTAGATAGATTTAATGGTGATATATTCATATCTGGTCATACACATATACCATTATTGCAGAGACTAGAGGATAGAATAATCTTCAACCCAGGGAGTTTCTCATTCACTGAGACATTTGGTATTATAGAGCTCAAAGATCAGGAGATAAACATCCAACTAAGACACAGAGATAGAGTACAGTCTCAACTCACAATTCCTTATTGATCTGTTCTAGAATGCTCAATAGAACCGGATGCTTACTATATTCCAAGGATCTGATATTAATTACCTCATTCCTTATATCGAACTCTCTTTTGAATGTGTTCATCATTTCTTATAAAGTCTAAAACATTTAAAAACATTCTCATAGGATCTTAATACATGGAATTTATCAATGTAGGTACATTCGGACATGTTGATCATGGCAAATCCACTCTAACCACAGCACTTACAGGAGTTGTAACAGATAGGCACAGTGAGGAGATAAAGAGGGGAATAACCATAAGACTCGGACATGCAGAGTTCGTGATATATGAGAAAGACGGGAAATATTACAACACAAAAATACCTGGAGCAAAGCCATTGAAAGGAGTATCTATAGTTGATGCACCTGGTCATGAATCATTACTTGCAGTGGCAGTATCTGGGATAGGATTGTTAGATGGGGCTATATTTGTTATAGCTGCAAATGAACCATGCCCCCAACCACAGACTAGAGAACATCTCTATATGTTAAACTATCTGGGTATGAAGAATATAGTGATAGTTCAGACAAAAGTTGACACTGTGTCTAGAGAGCAGGCTCTGAAAAATTACCAGGAGATCAAACAGTTCATAAAAGGCACTGTTGCAGAGAACGCCCCTATCATACCAATATCCTCGACATACAAACTGAACCTAGAGTATCTGCTAGAGGAGTTAGTGAAAATACCCCAGAGGAGAAGGGATTTTAAGGTTAGAGATATTGCTCTAGTGATACGTAGCTTTGATGTGAACAAACCTGGTACAGAGGTAAGCGCTATGAAGGGAGGTGTTATAGGAGGAGCTGTATTAGATGGAGAGTTCAGAGTTGGGGATAAAATAGAGATATCTCCAGGCAGATACATCGAAAAGCAAGGAGTATTCAAGCCTATAACAACCAAGATAGTGAGTATACATAGAGAGAATCAGGAATTGGAAGTTGCTGATAGAAACAGTGGATTGGTTGCCTTTGGAACTGAATTAGATCCATCTATAACTAGAGATGATTCGGTGGCTGGAAACATCGTTTCAAAACCAGGCCATCTAGGCCAGCCTATAAAAGAGCTTAGAGCCAAGATAGATCTCATAAATAGAGATGACATGAACAATCCTCCTCTTGTCATAGGTGAGAACATAATCATCAACCATCTATCTATATCAACAATAGCAGTGATAAAGAACATATCAAAGAAACAGGTACAAATAGTCTGCAAGAAACCTCTCACTATGATAGACGATAATTTTGCAGTGTTTAGGAAGATCCAGAACAGATGGAGATTTGCTGGAATGGGCAAGATTATTTAAAGATATCTACATTATAAGAACAGCATGATACTAAACCTTAGCAGAGGTAATAAGACATATAGAATACCTGTGGATGGTAAGGAATATCTGTTCATAAACAAGAAGATAGGAGATACTATAGATATTTCGCCTATACTATCAGGCTACAAGATCAAGCTAACAGGGGGATCAGACAGTTCTGGGGTTCCCATGCGACCTGATGTTGAAGGTCCTGGCAAGCGATATCTGCTCGTGTCTGGTGGTGTGGGGTACAGACCAGTGAGGAAAGGTGAGAAAGCCAGAAAATTATTCAGAGGAAATACCTACTCAGCAGATATTGTTCAGGTAAATGCAGTTGTGGTAGAGGCAGGATCTATAGAGCCCACACATACACCATCGAATAGAGACACTAAAAAGTAATCACACTAACACTACCTCATAATCAGAATCCCTATTCATAATCGCAATCAGTCTGTCTCTGTAGAATATTCCTGTATAATCCTTCAGATCCAGATCTACCCTATTCCCGTGAGATATCTTTCTATACATCTCCTGATCAACATCCAACCTATCCATCTTCAGGAACCTAAACATCTCCTCAGCATTATATATATGAACCCTATCTGGATGATAGAACAATCTATACACATTCACAGTCATATTTTCATCTATATTTCCTATCTTCGTTCTCCTCAGATCCTCCATCTCCCCACCTACATCATCACATAGGACTCTCATATAGAAACCTGATTCTACTCTTGCTCTGAAGAGTATTCTATTATGGAACACCTCGAGTATCTCCAATTCGTATAATCTTCTGACTCTAGGTCTCTTTGCAACAGCACTCTGAGGAGGAGGTTTCTGAACGTTCTCCCCTACTTTGGATCTTAGGATATTTAGATGGTTCTGATCTATATTATCATCCATCTTCAGTAAACATACATATGTTTTATCCAGTCTGGTGAAGAACCTAAGTAATCTGGTGTACTTTCCCAGCCCGACCACCATAACACCTCCAACGTTTGGATCCAGAGTTCCTGCATGACCCGCCCTCACTCCAAACAACCTACCTATCCTAGAAGTGAGATCATGTGACAGGATGTTTGTAGGTTTATCAACCAATACAAACCCATTCATTTCAGAACTCCTCTCCTATGGAGAGCAGTATCTATAATAGCTATTTCATCATTTACACTGAAATATGTAGTGTTAATTATTAGATGTGCCACATCAAAAGGTCTACTTATATCTATTCCATATACATTTAGATATCTCTCATAATTCTGTCTGTCTCTGATGAGTATATGTCTCTTTGCAGTCTCATAATCCATCCCATCTCTCTGCATGATCCTCCTGATTCTAACCTCAAGATCGGTGGTTAGGAATATCTTCAGATCAGCATCCTGGATTGTCCATATGGCCAACCAAGTGCCTATTATGGAATGTTCGTATCTCTGAACCATCTGTTTTATATACTTATCAAATTCTTTGTCTATGTTAGGATCCTTCGATGCAATCTCCTGAAATTCCTCTAGGCTCAGACCTTTGGATGCAGCTATATCTTTAAACGAAGGAATAACCAATTGTGCGTGTATTCCGTATTTCTCCTTGAGATATCTACTCAATTCCTGTGATAGTGTTGTCTTGCCTACTCCTACATATCCTGATATAGCAATTTTCATGTTTTTATATAACAAAACCTTTTTAAAGAAATAGATTGATTTATAGCTGTGAAGATTATAATAGCAGAGAAACCGAACGTAGCCCGTAAGATCAAATCCATATTTCCAGATCTCAGATACACAAAATACAAGAACATAGGGTACTTCAGATCGGATAGCATTGCAGTGATATCTGGAGTAGGGCATGTATATCAACTTGACCAGGTGGGTAAGGGAGATTACCCTGTGTTTGATTTGGAATGGAAACCTAGTTATGTTGTGAGTGATGAACTCAAGTATACAAAACCTTACATAGAGTTAGCCCAGAATCTTAGAGACATAGCAGATGAAGTGATAGTAGCTACGGATTTTGATATAGAGGGAAGTCTTATAGGATATAATATTGCAAGATATGCCCTTGGGAGACATAGAGATCTAAAGAGAATGAAATTCTCGTCATTGACTTACTCAGAACTCCAGAGATCCTGGAATGATCTAATAGATTTTGACTATAACAACGCACTTGCTGGTGAGGCAAGACATATAGTGGATTGGTACTATGGAATAAACCTCTCTAGATATCTTATGAGGAGCTTACAGCAAGTAAACCAATCCAAAATACTCAGTATAGGTAGAGTCCAAGCTCCTACTCTGGCTCTACTGATAGCTAGAGATGAGGAGATAGGGAGATTTGTACCGAAGGATATATTCAGTGTTGTGGCTGAGGTTGAGGGAGTGGAGTTTGAAAACGATAGGAGATTTGAATCTCAGGAAGAATTAGAGAAATACATTTCAACCCTAAGCAATAGAGGTTCAGTGAGTCTTGAGATCTTTGAGGAGAAGAGATATATATATCCTCCTGATCTTATGACTCTACAGGAAAGAGCGTATTATATATATAAAATAACCCCAGCAAAGACACTATCAATAGCACAATCTCTATATGAGAAAGGTATGATTAGCTATCCAAGAACCTCATCTCAGAAATACCCTAAGGATCTGAATGTGAGAAAGATACTGGAAAATCTCAAAATACATCGACCATACATAGATAGATTGCTTACCAAAGAATTATTGATCCCTACATCAGGTAAGAAAACAGATCCTGCTCATCCTGCAATATATCCAACAGGTATCTCTTCAGATTCATTATCACCTGATGAATCTAAAATATATGACATCATTGTCAGGACTTTCCTAGCAACACTATCAGATCCATTGATATTAGAAATAAAAAATTATACCTTGCAAGCAAATGATGTTTTCTATGCAAAAGGTATAAACATAAAACAACATGGTTATTTAGAAATATTTCCATATAATAATATAAAAATTGTAAATATTAACATAAATCCAGGAGAATATCAAATAAATTACAAAACAAAGAAGACCAGAACCAAGCCTCCTGCTAGATACAATGAGGTTAGTATAATATCAAAACTTGAGGATCTGAAACTTGGTACAAAAGCTACAAGGGCTATGATAGTTAAAACACTATTCGATAGACATTACATCACCAAGATCAAAGGAAGTATATACGTAACTGATTTGGGTAAGATCATAAGAGAAGTTCTCTACAGATATGTCCCAGATCTGTTCAGTGAAACATTTACAAGATCTCTTGAGGAAGATTTAGAGAAAATACAAGAAAATGCAGAAGACTATAGAAATGTTATCAAAAAGGCAAAAGAACATCTGATCAATATATTCGAAGAATTGAGAGGGAAGGAGGTGGAGGTTGGAAAATCTCTTGCTCAGCATCTAAAAAACTTAAAATAAATTTCTTCTAAAATTAACTCATGATACTGAATTGTAGAGTCCGTGAGAGAGAAAAGTTCATAATAAACACAGAAAACGTATGGCGAGAACTGGAGAGATTCGATCTGTCTCAGAAAAGAAGGCAGCTAAGAGGAGAAATGCAGATAGAAATATTTCACAGAGAGAACCCTACTGCTATACTAGGTGTTTGGAGTAAATACTTGGGCCATGATTACAATAAGTATACATCATTACTGAAACTGATCAACGGATTTGTAGAAACTTTAGAACAGAACTATACAGAAACTTTGAAAGAATATCTATCCAAAAATCCCAGGTACGAGAGAAAGAACAGACGACTCGGAACTGCTAGGAAGATAAAAATGCGCTATCCCCACTGGGAAGGAATGATCGATTTAGTAGTTTCAATACCTATATATCTAAGAGGTGCAGACGATAAGGAATATATGATAAATGAAATATCACTCTACAGAATACCAATATCTTTCATCTTAGGTGAAACCTTCAATCTATACATACACACCATACAGGGTTTCGTAGGGAAACAAGGGTCTACAATATGGGAATTGGAAATTATGTTCCTGTTCAAGGCCCTACTGAGAACCAAGCAACAGATGAATGTAGAAATTTACATGCAAAATCCACATCAGAATACACATCTATTCAGAAACAGAGCAAAGAAAGGGTCTAAAGATCATCTCTCCCTACCAGAGCTGTTTATGAAACGATTAGAGGTTTCAGAATCCCATCGGATTTCTGTGTTTAATAGCTTCTACTATCCTGCAATACAAATTAATCAAGAACATAATTATCATGTGATCAGACCTGAGGCAGGATATAATTCAAATAGAGGAGAATTGGAGTTTCTGGATATAAAATCAGGTAGTCTGGCTGACGACCTATATGGACCAGTCATAGAGGTGAATTTCTATAAGATCAAACCGTATATTCCTGCAATAGATTCTTTATAGCATTTATCTCCTTTGATTTAGGATTGGCAAGATCCGCTATTCTATTTATCTCAATCAACATTCGAACATAATGGGATATTTTTTCCGCTCTGTTTTTCTGTTCTATAAGTTTCTGAAACTTCGATAATTGTTGTCTAAGCTCAGTATCGTTTATCATTTTTACATAATCACTAAATCCATATTTAAGTAATATCTCAAGTTTCTTTATCTCATAAGATTTGAGTTCATCTAATTTTATCTCTCTATTTTCTAAATATTTAATCAACCCTACCAGATCCCGTACCTGAGCTGATGAAGCATTGATTGATCTCAGCACCTCGCTTAGACTCTGAGTCATGTGTAATTATAATTTAATATTTTTAAATAAATTTGTTTCTTAAAAAACAAACATGGAGTCTACTGTTGAAATCATAAGAAATAAAATAAACAAAAACACAAAATTCCTTGGAAGATCTATGAGTTTAGGGAACCTAGTAAACACAAAAAATGATGAGAAGTTGATTATAAATTTATATAGATTCTTCAGGGGTGTCCTGATTCAGTCAATTCCACATCACCATAGGGGGGATATTGACCCAACCACGATTGAATTTGGTACAGTTCACCTCATAAACATCTTTACAGATCTACTGAATGTATTTGAGAACATCAAGAATATATCCATAGAATATGGGCATTTGATTAGAGAAAGGACTGGAGAGAGAAGGTTCTACACTGATGTTTATATAACAATAAACGATTTAGATTTCTCTGTATCTCCTGACCCATACGGAAAACCACTATATCTTA
>JANXEC010000018.1 GCA_025058915.1 Microcaldota archaeon
AGTCATCTATTTCTATCATGCTTTTAGATGCGAGTTTGTTTTTTTAATTCTTTCACATATCTCTCCATATACATTCTCAGAATCTGAGGCCCGTACACATGAACATATATGTCTCCGTTCTTGTTATCAGAAATATATCTAAATATAATATCGAAGATTCTAGAGTAGTACTCTCTGGTAGCTGGTTCTAGGCTAGAGAGAGGATGATTCAGAGGATAGATTACAGGGATATTATTCCTAAAACCATTTAGATTGTTGAACATAAACATACCTAAGTATGGTAGGAACTGATCTAGAGATAACATCTGGTTGAACAATCCCAATCCGACCGAGGCAACACCTATTGAATATCCAAGATACCCAAAGATATTGCTGAAGTATCTTCTCCATTCTGCATCAACCATGGTTTTTTTTATACGTTGCTTGTGTTCTCTCTCTCTTCTCTTGAGTCTAATCTTAAGGTTTGTCTTTGTTTCACCTTCGTATTTTGTATCAACGAGATCTAAGATACGGGAATATCTATCTGTTATTAATTTCAGATGGTCCGAGACTGGATTTATGGGTCTGATTCTGAGGATGTAAGGTATTCTTTTGTTACTATCTGTGATACTGAATTCCTCTATTTTATAGTACAATTCCTCCAGTGTTTGATTCCCCCAACTATCCCTGCTTGTTTCAGTGCTCTTGAGAATGTCATAAATCACTTCTATATAGCTCGAAATCCCCCTGACATTTCCATTTAGATCCATATCTGCATGATCTACAAACACAAACAACCTTTTGCGTTTGAGACTAGTGTCTCTTACACGCATCAACCTCTCTGTGTTCTCCTTCAGGTTATCGCTATCGTATATGTTTATCAGTATTATTCTCCTTCTAGATATATCGTAGAGGATACATTCAGTTTGCTGCCTCTGCTGAATTATCTTAGAAATTTCATAAGCCATGTTAATATATACAAAAAAGTGTTTAAATTTAGATCTGTTTTGCGTTCAGTACTCCATGCTGATTTGGACGGGAGGTGATTATGGCCTTACCATATCCCTTCGTCTCTATGATAGTGCCTTTGGTGATGATGTTAGAACGGGTCTCGTTTGGAGTGTTGGATTGTATCACTTTATCTATTTGAGTTCTAATTACCTTACCATCTTTCAGAGCTAGGTTCACATACAAGGCCCTCTTGAGTTTTACCTTTATCCCTCCTCCTTTGGTTCTGATGATCTTTCGCTCCTCATGGTCTGATAGCTTGGTTAGGATACGATCTCTACCGATATGTGCTTTGATCTTGTCTCGGTTAGGTACTTTTTTAGCACCAGTTCCTCTGGATACAGTACCAGATCTGACTTCGTGATACATGGTTGTTCAATTATTGACTTATGTTTAAATACTTTCTGGCTAGACTCACATCAAGAGGAGTTAACTCAGGATAATTCTCTGTTATGTACCTGTTCACAGAGTCTCTGTGCCTTTTGCTAACAACCACAAGCATGGATTCTCCTCCTGCTCCATGAAGTCTCTTCAGTATCACACCATCGAGCTTTGATATGTCCTTCAGAATCTCCTGAACCTCCTCTGGTTCGTACTGCTCCTGTATGTCCATATGTCTCCAGATTTCATTCATGATTGATCTTATTCTATCTGTGATTTCTCCTACCTTATCGTACTTCTTGCTCATGAAATACGATACGCCAGCATTTTCAAGTGTGAAATACTCTCTTAGGAGAGGTAATAATTCATTCTTCCTGTATATCTTCCTGAATGCCTGTACAGCCTTTCCAGTGTTCAGAGAGTGTCCTGTGTCGTATATGAGAACATCTAGGTTCGGATCTATCTCAGTAGGTATGATGTTTATCTTCAGAGGATGATGTAGTTTTCTGAGGTCTAATTTTATGTTCTGGGCTTTTTCGTATATAACAGAGGATTGATATGTTGCTACAGCAAAATCGAACCCAACTGGTGTTTTACCAGCAGCCTGGTATGAGTATAAGCTCAGTCTGAATATCGTGTCTAGATGCTTTCTGTAATCTATGTTCTGACTCAAGAACACTGCTTTGATGGTTGTGGATATGCTTGCACTTGACGATCCTAGGCCTGTTTTAGATTCAGGAGTACCGAACATAGGTGATGAGATTATCTCTATCCTAGTGGGTGATCTATACATTCTCTGCATCTTAAGGTACTTTATGGCTGAGGCCATTGCCACAGATACTAGGTGTTTGGATCTGAGACTAGGTTTCTCATCTATTTTATATAACTTGCTAACTATTCTATCCTCATCAGCCTCTCGGATCTTTGCTACAATTCCTGTTCCATTTCTGTCATACAGAGCACCAACCAGAGCTCTTGATATGATATATTTATTCTCCACCTTTATTCTGTTCATAACAAGATTGTAACCTCCAAATATCAGAACTTTGCCTGGTGAATTTATCATGCTTATGGCTTGGAGAATAGTATTTTAAAGATTACATTCGATATTTCACACTAATTGTATTTCTTCTTGGATATGTGATCCAATACTTGTGCCCTCTCTATCTGAAACGAACACAGATGTCCCTTTTTCGTATCCGTATATGTATTTGTTGTTTGGTTCTATTACTGTTTCAATACTTTGATCTTCGATATACACGCGTTTTCTGGTACTCGATCTCTATAGTCAGTTCTCTATCTTTAAGCGGCTCTATCTGAATACCTACAAATCCAGCACCGGAGAACGTATTCATACCAATTCACCTCATATTTCAGAAGAACATCAACCATCTCATAGGGATGAAAGGATAGCTCTGTTTCTCTACAACCCTATCTATTATTCCATCCAGATTGTAGTATTTCTGCATTATTTCCAATCCGTCTCTGAGACTCTGTATATATCTCATGATAGTTGCTAGGTTTAGGAATAGTAAGTTGGATTTACTATCGTTTTGGTTTGCGTACATTCTCATAAGTGTATGGAGTGAACAGAAGAGTTCCTCAGGAGAACTCTCTGGATGACCCATCTCATAATCATTCGAATAGAATCCTTCACTAAGAACCCTAAATATTGATTTTCTAGATCTCCATATATCAATGTATAGTCTCTGAAATCTAATCTTGAGTTCTGGATTGGATTTAGTATCTATATCCCAAAGAATATGGGATACTTCATGGATGAATATCATCTTGAGGAACCATTCCCCTCTAGCTCTCACGTATATATGGTAAGAAGGGATCCTATCAAAAAACCATTTGCTAACATTTCCATCGTTGTATGAGCTAAAACCTGGATTCACAGTAATTTTTATTCCGAATCTTTCTACCCTGTCATATAGGATCCTGTTAATCTGCTCTAATGGATCTTGGACTGTAGATATCATTTTTTATTATTTATAGGATAATAATTTAAAACAATCCTATCGATGAAGGTTATCAGATCATACATTCTATATGATTCCAGATCTGCCTTCAGCTGACTCTCGAGATGTTTCAGTCTCCTGAAATGTCTTGACAACATAACAATACTGAACAGAGTAGCTCCTAGTTCTTCAGGACCATCTTCAGGATGATCCTGGATTCCGATGTATCTAGATCCAGAGATGAGAGAGAACACGTGTTTTGGAATTTTGGAATATATTTTTCTAAGGTAAGTTAGTGCCTCATCTACACATGGTTTAGACGAGATCAGATGGAATGTTTCGTGGTATATTAATCCTATAAGCTCCATGTAGCTAACATCGAAAATGTTCTCAAAAAGAATGCCTGCAGATATGCCAGATACAGGCAAGATCGATGCAGGCACTGCATATACATTTCTGTAGTTGAGTGTTGAATACATTAACACTATCTTCATATCCTCTAATCCCAACCTTCTCTGTATCTTCCTAACATCATTTAGAAGATACATATCATTCAGAGGCAAATATACATTTATTCCCTTTCGATAGTCTAGTATGTATATTGAATGATCTCCTGCACTTGCCATTGCATATAGGCTTATTCTACTCAGCACGAATCTAGCTATATCTCTTGATCTCAGGAACTCTCTACTCATTCTATCTACTTCTCTCAATTCTGATACATACACAGAATTATCTAGTATTTTGGTTATATCTCTATCTATCATCTTAGAGATGGATGTTATGATCCTATCATCTCCTCTGAATGTTCTGATGAGTTCGAGAATCAAGATATTCGATGGGAGAGATCCGTAGTACCTATCGAGAATAGCTATAGACAATCTAGGATTCAGTATCGGATGGAGTCTATTCTCAACTATGTATCTCTCAGCTCTCTTGAGATGGGTATTGATTCTATATCTCTGGATGTCCTCTAGAGATAAGTATTTCGATGGAGGTATGGGGAAACGGTACTGAGCCAATAGTAGATCTCTCATGTTACCATACATGTGAATACTCCGATTGGTGATAGAGAGATGGTGTCTTTACTCCCTGCATAACCATTTGAGGTGATCTATCCGCAGGTTCCCCTACGGATACCTTGTTACGACTTAGCCCCCCTCACCCAGCCAGGATTCGAATCTTTCGATCCTCATCCCAGCCGAGCTTGGCTGACTTGACGGGCGGTGTGTGCAAGGAGCAGGGACGTATTCACCGCGGAATGATGATCCGCGATTACTAGGGATTCCAGCTTCACGAGGGCGAGTTGCAGCCCTCGATCCGAACTGAGGGTAGATTTGGGGATTAGCTCCCTCTTACGAGGTGGCATCCCGTTGTTCTACCCATTGTATGCCGCGTGTAGCCCCGGAGATTCGGGCCATACGGACCTACCGTCGCCCACTCCTTCCTCCCACTTAGACGCGGGCAGTCTCCTCAGTGTGCCTCCTGTCCGGAGACAGGAGTAGCAACAGAGGATGTGGGTCTCGCTCGTTGCCGGACTTAACCGGACAGCTCACACCACGAGCTGACGATGGCCATGCAACACCTCTCAGCTAGTCTGCCGTAGTCTTCAGCTACAGCATCATCCCGCTGTCTCTCCGGGTGAGTTTCTCGGCGTTGTATCCGATTAAACCGTAGCATCCACCCCTTGTGGTACTCCCCCGCCAATTCTTTTAAGTTTTAGCCTTGCGGCCGTACTCCCCAGGCGGCCCATTTAACGCTTTCGCTTACCCCCTACCACTGCACAGAGCAGCAGTAAGAAGCAATGGGCATCATTTACAGCTAGGACTACAGGGGTATCTAATCCCTTTTGCTCCCCTAGCCTTCGCCCCTCACCGTCGGACGCGTTTTAGAGGAGCGCCTTCGCCACTGGTGGTCCGTTCAGGTTCAACGCATTTTACCGCTAGCCCGAACGTACCCTCCTCCTCCCCCGCTCCCTAGTCTGGTAGTATACACTGCACGTGTTGGAGTTGAGCCCCAACATTTCACAGTGCACACACCAGACCGGCTACGGGCGCTTTAAGCCCAATAATCGTGAGCACCACTTGAGGCGCCGGTGTTACCGCGGCGGCTGCCACCGGTCTTGCCCACACCCTTATTCCCCAAGCTTTTTACACTTGGGAAAAGATATGGGTTAGACCCATATCACTCGGAGTTCCCCTGTCACGCTTTCGCGCATTGCAGAGGTTTCGCGGCTGCTGCACCCCGTAGGGCTAGGGCCCTTGTCTCAGTGCCCTTCTGGGGGCTCCCACTTTCATGGCCCCTAGGGATCATAGGCTTGGTGAGCCGTTACCTCACCAACTACCATAATCCCACACAGACCTATCCTAGGGCTGCTACAGACTATTCTCTGTAGCACTCTCAAGGAGAGAACATTCCAGTATCTCTCCTCTACCCTGGTTTATCCTCAGTTTCCCGAGGTTATCCAGGTCCCTAGGGTAAGTTGTCCATGCGTTACTCAGCCGTTCGCCATCCTACCAGAGGGTAGGATAAGACTTGCATGCCTTAGTCGAACTCCGATAGCAGTGCTCTCCAGCAAGATCAACTGGAATCGGACGGGAGTACGAGAATTGGCGACACCATCTCTCTATCCTACTCCAACCGGAGTATTCACATTTTATTTTCTTTTATGGAAACCTTTTTAAATATATCTTTTTCCTCAGATCTCATAATAGAAAACATTTAAAAACCCGTAAGAGAAAATAGAATATAAAGGTGAAAGCAATGGGAGAGCGAGTAGGTAAAGAGATGATAAAGAGAGAGAAAGGATACCTCTACTTCGTAGGAAAAGACGGAAAGGTTTACAAAGTACCTAGCAGAGCTATGAAGAACAAGGTCAAGAGTATGAAAGCAGAGGTGGTGAGTAAAGAGACAATAAAGAGAGAGCCAGGGTATATCTACTACCTGGGTAAGAGTGGTTACGTAGAGAGATCTCCTATGAAGAGGAGGATGAAATAGTTTCGTTTCATTATATTTTTTTTATGTCAGATTTCTCAATATCAAAATCTTTGTTCGATAGCAATTCTGAGCTCAGGAAGAGTTTGATAGAGATGGGGTTTAATGATTCTGAGGCATATATCTTAGAGTTCAGAAAGAGAGACAGGTATAAGTATATCTCTGATCAGGAATATCTAACAATAATCAAGGACCTAATCCGTGAGATGCCTGGTTTCAGAAAGGATATGAACGGCTTTCTCAGAAGACTCAACGTAAAAGTAGAGGACTTGATGAGGAATAAGTATTCAGAGTTCAATCAGGCTAGTAGAGAATATATGTTCAGATACATGATGGAGATAAGTGGGAATTATGAAATGAGTAGGAGATTCGTAGATCTATACAGAAAGTCAGGATTACGGCTCTCCCCTTACGAGATGGTAGGGTTAGTGAAGAAGATATATAGATCTACATACACTGAGAGTATGTTTTTCGATAGGCTGTTCAGAAGTGCTGCAGAAGTGTTGTTCGAGACAGATGAGAGAGCAAAGAGAGAGATATTATTCAAATACCAAACACCCCCATATGTGATAGATCAGGTTGATTTTGATGTAGCTGTGGGGATTCTCAAGAGATTGGTAAGGGTTGATGATGTGGAGAAATACAAACAGATCCGTGAGACTGTACTGAAGGAAATAGGGGATAGGAAAGATATGGATGCATACAGATACATGATAAATGATATTTATGTTGACTCGTATTCCTCTCTGTCTGGACTCATAGGGGAGTTTTCGATTGTAGATCTTGTATCGTCTATTCTCTATGTCGCATCTGGAGGGAAATATACTTATATCAAATACATAAACTGAAGAGACGGGCCCGAGGGGATTCGAACCCCTGACCTATGGGTTAAAAGCCCACC
The DNA here is from genome assembly GCA_025058915.1 of Microcaldota archaeon. GTDB lineage: Archaea > Micrarchaeota > Micrarchaeia > Anstonellales > J096 > JAADEL01. The sequence goes on from JANXEC010000018.1 coordinate 7,228, forward strand.
GCTCTACCAGGCTGAGCTACGGGCCCAATTGAGTTATATGAGTGATATAGAGTTTAAAAAGTTTGTCTGGTATGATTGTACACAGTGGGAGTGGTTTCTCTCAATAATATTCATATTAGTCAGGTTGATTTTTGATACAGAATGAACACTCAGTAAACAACCAGTGTTACTACAAATACTAAAGAAGAATCATACTACAAAAAAATCATAGAAAAAACAGATTAACCGAACAGAGCAGCCAATCCTGCAGCTCCATCATCCTCCTTTTTCTCCTCTTTCTTCTCCTCCTTCTTCTCTTCTGTCTTGGTCTGTTGTACTACTGGAGCGGCTGCTACAGGTGCAGCAGCGGCCTTGCTGATAGCCTCCTCAATATTAACATCTTTGAGTGCATCCACTAATACTTTCACCTTTGCCTCATCAACAGATACTCCTGCTGCTCCTACTACTGCCTTCAGATTCTCTACAGATATATCTTTACCAGCACCATACAGTAGAAGTGCTGCATGTACATATGGATCTACCTTCATTGTTTATCACCTTTAATATTATTTGCCATCAATATGTTTTTATAGATTATATTTTCGATACTCATAGGGGAGTAATAATTGGAGTTTGTGGATAGGTTTATAGCCTGATTCAGGGCCCCTATCACTATCATCTCGATAGATGAACTGTTAGGATATCTAGAGTTCACAGCTAAATTTATTCCATATGATAGATTTGATAGTATGTTTTCATACATCTTCTCTGAATCTATCTCAAATACCTGCGGATAGAATTCAGTTGATCTATCGAATGCATATGCTATACTAGCTCTTATGGTGAATGGTTTTATTCCCAGTAGCTGGAGTGCCTGAACATGTGTTTGTGTTATGGTTTGGCCTGCTTTCACCAGTGTAGATGTTTTTGCTATCTTTATCTTACCCTTGTCCACTCTCGCATCTAGACCAGCCTGTTTGAGCACGGATAGGGAAGGACCTGGAGGGAGATTTGTCTCTGTCTCCTCTATGATAATATCCCTATCAGCTATCTGTCCTGGTTTGGCAGCTACAGGTAGGGTCTCTTCTCTCAGGATCCTCTCAACTCTATAAGGTGTAAGATCAGTAAGTATCAGCATCACTGGATAGTCAATAGAGTATTTAGACCCTAGATTTCTAAGTACTCTATTCGCAACTGTCTTCTTCACGACCTTCTTGAATCCTGGTATTTTGGATCTGATATTCTTCTGCAACTGTGCTGGAACCTTCCTTAGATTTATCAGTACCAGAGTTGGATATTTGTTTGAGATCTCTAAGATCTCATCTACCTGGTTCTTCAGGATCTCCTTTCTCTTCATGACACATCACCTATTCTAACCTTAACAGGAGGGGACATAGAGAGTTTAAAGTATATTGATCTTATATTAGATCTGAGTTTCTTCTTATCTATCTCCTCTATTATAGCCATAGCATTTTCATATAGATCATCTAGGCTCATATCCTCTGTTCCTATGGTGAACTGAACTGTAGGCAAGAACTTGCCTCTCGAACTGTATCTTATCATGTTCTTTGCACTCTCCACTGTCTTCACAGGATCTCCTATTAGAGGCATTATAGTATTACCTCTACTACCCAATATCTTTCCCCAGACCTTTGCAACATTAGGTATGAATTGTGGCATTACATAGAATATAGCTCTCTTAGCAATCCTCTTGATTCTTTTGATATCAATACTATTCACCTCTTCTGGCTTTAGGAGGTAATCCAATTGAATTCCGGTGTTCTTCAATTTGTATACAGTAGCCTCATCTGCAACAACTACTATCTTGTTAGGTTTTCCTCTACCTTTAGGTAATATCATGTTGATGGAGAATCTGTTCTTCTTGAAATCCACTCCCTTGAAGTTCACTATCATCTCCACACTCTGCTTGAACTTTCTTTGGATCTTCTTAGATATAGCCTTCTCCAGACCTTCTCTTATTTCTTTCATCATTATCAGCCTCCCACTACAAGTGGTAATCGGCAATTCCTTATTATAAGATAGGATTTTTAAATCTATTTATCTATGATTCTGGCAGTAACTATATATCCTATATCAAATACTATCATACCTACTATATCTCTTATGTAATTCTCTAGGGACACATCCATACCTCCAAGATACATACCGATTGATAGCAACATCATAAATCCCCATCCTAAATATATGGAAACCCTCTCCAATCCGAATATCTTGATATTCTGCTCGTCATAGTATATAGCTACCAGGTATATCATGAAAGGAAATAGTCTGAATTCAGGATTGCTGAAGATCACTGATAACACCAATGCCACTACTACTATTCCAAAATACCAACTCAGGGTGTGTGTATCTATCTTCTGAGCTAAATACACCCCTAGTATTATTGCAAGTCCTCTCAGAAAGAAATGTGATAGATATATATACCATACAGGTAGAGATATCAGGATCAGGATCTTTGCTACTGAATCAAATTCTCGATCATCTAAGAACTTCGATATTGCTCCAGCTATTATTCCTGCAACAATACCTTCATACATGGTGATATTTTTAAATCAAATATTTTAAAATAAGAACTGCCGGGTTGGCGGAGCGGCGACGCAACCGGCTGCAGAGGCTCCAGTCAGAAGTAGAAACCGGTGTAGGTGGGTTCGACTCCCACACCCGGCTCATCCTAGTCTGTTCATGCTTATCATGTTCACTGAAGACACTCCCTCTAATTCACTCAGTCTATACTCTAGATCATCTGTAGAGTAAGATTCATCTAGTATAAACAGCACCTGTAATGCTCTGATCCCGAATCCTATATCCACGATTTTGATATCTTTGGCATCAAATTCATCAACCAATCTCTCTCTCAGTGAATCTATGTATTCTTGATCTACGTTAATCTGATATACAACACTCATCTTTGCCATGTTTTCCTTATTTGTTAAGTTTTTAAATATCTTACGAGTGTTCCGTGCATTTCTTCGACTCTCCTAACAATCTCCTCTAATTCATAATTCACCTCTAAACTCTTCGCATCAGAAGGTGATTTGACTCTTACAAATTTTTCCTCTGCAAAATGTTCAATAATCTTCGCTCTGAGTCCTATTGTATGAGGATTCTCCTCAAAACCTTCGATCCCCTCTACAACATATACCATATCATATTTCTTAACTTCCTCCCTATTTCTCTCTACCCAATCATCGAACATAGACGGATCTGTAAGTTGCTGTATAGTATTTACGGGAACAATCATCTCTCCTTCGAATACAGCAAGAGGGAATTTTAGATGTATTTCTCTAGCCTTGTTTATTCTCTCTATCAATTCTTCCCTATCCACCCTTCTGGATCCAAAATTTCCCAATCCATTACCCATGTATGTTCTCACAGCCTTCAGCCAATTCTTGTCATTAAACAAGTATCTAATCCCATTGTACTGCTCCCCATTCTCGCTGGGAATTGTTGCAGGCAGAGAATCAGGAGGATTATAACCTAACTCCTTTAGGAACTTAAACACATGTCCAAATATTTCTTTTCTGTATCTATCTCTGAATTCTTTTAGATTCTCTGGTGTGATGTCTATAAGCCATTTTGGATCTATCAACAATCTGGGCCCTTCATCGAAGATTATTTCTATCTTGCCTTTGAGTTCTAGTATCTCTGCTATTTTGAGTATTAGGATTTTGGTTATCTCATTTGGACTCCTCCCGAGAAGGCTCTGATCATCATTGGTTATTGGATTATGTACAATCTTTACTGCTCTCTGCAACTTACCCATCATGTTGAACATGTCTGGAATGTTGAATTCTGGACTGTTTGTTGAATATATAATAGGTGCTCTATCGATATATCGTCTGAATAATTCTAAATATATAGCTATTCTATGTCTCTGATCTTCATTTTGTATATCAAATCCATCAAGATATTCCTGTATATCTCCCCCTATCTGGCATCTAGATGGGTCTCTATAGAACTCCTCTTCGAAACTCTCTGGTATATGATATTCATTTGCGCTTGTGAAATACTGTACACCGAACCTAATCCTTACCCGATTACCTGCATGTATGTGAAATTTAGCTATCAGGAGAGAAGTAATAACATTCAGAAACGCGCTATCCAAATGTAATCGTCGGCTCGTGTGTGACTCTGTATCTTGAGAGGTGCTTGGTACTGGAAATCCTGCTCCTCCTTCAGATATTATGAGTACGCTGGATGTTTTGGTTGTCATTTTTCTTGGATCGCTATTATATATTTATACTTTTCTGTTTTTAAATGTATCGCTTTCTCTTCATGATATAGAAAGATAATATACCGCTTGTAATTATCATTAGTAATGCGAAGTAATATCCTAATGGATGTTGGAGTTCGGGCATGTTATCGAAGTTCATTCCATATATACTAGCAATCACAGACATAGGTAGGAAGATAGCTGATATTGCGGATAGTAGTTTGGTTGCCTCTGCAGCACTGAAGTTCATTATGAGGAGTGTCTGTGTTATGAAGTTCTGGAGTCTATCATTAAATATATCCAAGTCTTTGGTAAACATGTTCAGTCTATCTACTAGATCTTCGTAGTATACCTTGGTGTCTTGGTTGAATATATCTGTTTTTATTCCTAGTAACAACTCTCTATAGAGCAGAGATTGTCTCTTCAGTACGCTCAATGTATCTTTAATGTCAAATATGTTCATTATCTCTTTCTGATCTAATTCAGCTGAATTCGATAGACTTGATAGATTCCTCTCGTGAGTTAGATATTTTCCCTCTAGATAATCTAGTATCATTATGTTATCTGTCAATATGCCATGTAGAACAAGATATATGAAGAATTCAAACGTATATACCTTCCTGATGTTGAATATTTTGAGGATTTTTGATATGTAGTCTCTAGATACATTATCTACGATACAGATGAGAGTATTCTTGTTCAGAATTACCGAGAACTGGTGAGAGATCAGATTGTTTGTCTGTATATCCAGAACATTCAGTGCTAGGGTTAGTATTTTCAGTTCATCAATACTCTCGTACTTTATAACATCCTCCTGAACTACATCCTGAATGAAGAAAGGTTCTATGTTCTGCTTAGTTAGAATACCATAAACATCATCCTTGCTCTTGTCGAGTATTATCAGATAATCACCCTCTGTATCATTTCTGTACTCTTCCTCTCTTGTCAACTCTCTAGTGATTCTGTATATTTCCATGTTTAGTATTGCTTTGCTATGTATACTAATACCTCTGCATCTCTACCAGACACAATACATTTTCCCTCTGGTCTCTCCTCTCTATCTATTCTTACACCCCTTATCTCTGCCCTGTATCTCTCCTTTATGACTCTGTAATATTCCTCGCCTTCCCTATCTATACTGTAGAAAGGAGCCCTAGCAATTCCTCCTGCTTCCAGTATTCTACCAACATCCTCTAACGTCTGTGCATCATGTATCTTCAAGGTATGTACTAGGCTCTGATCGAACCTCTCAAGATATGTGTCTAGATCTCGTCCTAAAGGGATAGTCTCTTTGGTTCCATCTCTGAATCCTATAGTAATAGTGTTTTGACTCTCTTCCTTCTTACCAACTAATATCTTTAGAGGAACTCCTTTCCTATCCCAGTAGTAGAACTTGTTTCCTGGTGTGATCCCTTCTCTAGTATCCAAAGATATTCTGTATTTGTCCCTGTATTCGTTATATACTTTTTCTATATACTCTTTGGATACATCGCCTATAGGTATTATTGTGAATTGATATGGAGACACTGAACTTGGCAATCTGAGTCCTAAAGCATCTGCATGAATATACATAACAGAAGCAAATATTCTGTTTATGCCTATTCCAAAACATGTTTGGTGTACGTATTTCTCTCTCTCATCAGAATCCATGTATTTAACATTAAATACTCTTGCAAAGTTCTCACCTAGATAGTGAGTGGTTGCTATCTGTAATACCTTCCCATCAGGCAGAAGAGTATCAACTGCATATGTATCCACAGCACCTGCAAATCTATCCCATACAGGTCTTCTGAGCATCAGAAAGTCTAGCCTAAGTTTATCTCTGAGGACTCTGTTTGATATTTCAAGATCTCTATATATTTGATCTCTAGCCTCTCTCTCATTCCTGAACGCATCATGGGTTTCTATCCAGAGAAATTCTCTGCCTCTTATCAGAGGTCTGGTGGATTTAGTCTCATATCTCCAAACAGTACCAGATATGTAGTACTTGATAGGTAGATCCCTAACTCCTTTTATCCAGAGAGAGTACATAGGATATATAGCTGTCTCTGATGTTGGTCGTAATACATATCTCTCCTCTAGTTCATTCAGACCTGCTCTGGTTACCCAGAACACTTCGCTCTCAAATCCTCTGAAATGTTCCTCCTCTAAT
>JANXEC010000019.1 GCA_025058915.1 Microcaldota archaeon
CTGTATCTATTATTTTGAATTGTCTGTATGTTAAATATCTATAATTTAACCACTGTTCTGCATCAATATCGTTTAAACCAGACGAAAAATTTTCTGCATCAATATCGTTTAAACCAGACGAAAAATTCAGATCTGTCAGATAACATTTAAGCCTGTGATTAGGAGTGACTAAATTTTCAATTTTGATTATTGACAATAATTTAATTAAGTATTTCCAAAAAGAATTATATGAGTTCTTTCTATTTGAAAAATAGTTTGGAAAATCAGCTTCTTTATAAATAAAACTTGCTAGAAATAGAAATTCTCCTAATTTAGCAGCAACATTTTTATAATTTCCATTATTTTTAGCAAAATTTCGTATCTGCTCATCTAAGTCTTCTCTATTTCTCAATGTGGTTGATTGGTTGATCGAATTTTTTAAAATCAATTCCAAATAATCATTCACCTCTTTTTTACCAGACTCTTTTAACGTGGAGGAGTATGCTAGATAGAACAAAGCCGAAACATACAATAACTTCACGTATCTACTGATATTTATTATCACTCCTCCATCATCCGTAAATCTATATCCATCTACATTTCTATCTGCTAACTTCTCTATATATCTCTTTAGCTCAGAATCAGATATATTTATTCTCTCGAGCTTCTTAAGTACAGATTCCTCATCCTCATACATTCCCTTTCCTAAGAACCTATCATAGTTTCTTAGGAGTCCATACACACAAGCATTCAGAACGAATTCTCCTGGTATGAGTTTTACATATAGATCCTCATTTCTATCCCATATCCATCCAGATCTATATGTAAATCTATGATCATTGAAATACTCAAACCCAAGCTTATCTGTTCTGATACGCTCTTCTGTTAATGTTCTATCCATTCTTTATCACCTCAACATATCCAAACCCCTGAGCAGTTCTATCACCTAAGCCATACCTAGCTATGAAATTCAGCACATCTGGCTTGGCAGAGATCTTCAATATGCCTTTCCATCCCAAGAGAACTCCTCTGTAATGTTTTATTTTCTGAACAACTCCCTCTGTCTGTCTCTCTATTATTATCTCCTCTGGATTCACTTTAGATTTTGTAATAGATTCATATCGATAGGCAATACTTCTACTTAGCGCTTTTTCCCATTCTTGAGCCTTCTGAGGAGTTAAATACACTTCATCAGGTCTCTTTCTTTTTGTTAACATCTTTACTGAATCATTAGCTAATGTCCTTCTAACTACCACTGGAGAGAGTAATCTGAACGTAGCATGATAGGTCTGAATAGTTGGATGAGGGAGTATCTTTGCATAGACGAGTGATATCTTGCCTGCAGATCTCCAGAGATCATTATGGAAGAGCATTTTAGTATCATCCTGTCCAGGAGATATACCTTGTCTCTTCAGGGTGTTTATTCTACTCAACAATAAACTACTCAGGCGCCCATCCACTAGGTTGATCTTCAGAGTAATGAACCTCACTTTGCTACCTCTAACTACCCCTTTTCCATCAGCTGTCTGGAGGAAATAGGTGAAATTGATAGGTCTCTGGGCCCTATCTTTGAAAATATCTGAATCCTGGAAGAGATATTTCACAAGCGCCATCACTGCTCCTCTGAATTCAGGTATGGTTTCAACATCCTTCTCGAATTCTAACTTGATGTGTATCTTCACCCATTCCCACCCTAACACGGTTATATATAATCTAACCATGAAAATCTTTTTAAATCTATCATCTTTCCATGCTACATTTAAAACCTATCTCAGAAAAATACAGCATGATAGGATTGGATCTGAAGGGTATAGCAGGAGCACTGGTGATTGCAGGGTTGATATATTATGTAACAGGTAAGATAGAATACATACTAGGTTTTGTTGTGTTCCTATTGATCAGTAATTATATCTCTCTGTTGAATGTTGTCAGGAAGATGAAGATGAATAGTTTTGAGATGCAGAGAGGTATAAAGAATGTTGTATCGAATGCTCTGTTCCCTACTCTCTTTGCTATCACTAACAATAACATCGGATATCTGGGGAGTCTAGCTAGCATAATGTCTGATAAATTCTCTTCAGAGTTGGGAGTGTTTGATAATAGAGTCTACACTATAGTGGGCTTCAAGAGAACTATACCTGGAAAGAGTGGGGGAGTAAGTCTCTACGGAACAGTGGCAGGGGTGTTTGGATCGATGCTCATAGCAATCTTCGGAATATTTGCTTTCAATATCTCTCTGGAAACCTCACTGATTATAACAGTGGCTGGTGTAATAGGGAACTTGGCAGATTCGGTGGCTGGGTATTTTGAGGACAGGGGAATAGGGACTAAAGAGACCAGTAATCTCATAGGAGCAGCAGTGGGAGGGATAATTGCGATTCTGCTAGATGCCTTCGTTTAGCTGATATGGTATAACTAAGAAGTACCTACCATTCAGATGTATTAGGAGTTTCAGTTTAGATGCTACAGATGCCTTGAGATGTCTTTCGAGATCTAGATCAAATGCAATTATATATTCTGGCTTAGGTCTGTGCCTCAGATATCTCTGTTTAGAGATCTTGATATAGAGGTAATCGTTATATAAAAATATCTCTGGATTGTATGCTCTCTCATAGAGACCTTTGTATATGGAATACAGGTTCTCATCAACTTGGATCCTCTCAGGGTAGATTCCATAGTCGTATAACAATCTTAGATCGTAATCCGAAACTATGATCCCATCATCAACCTCAGTACCTATGTTCATTTCTAGGATCTTTGGATCTTTAGGGATCTTTCTGAACATGCTTTTTAAAGATATGGTATGGTTTAAATACATGAATGCTCTAGAATTCGCACAGTCTCTGAATATTATATATCCATCGAATGAGATATACAATTATCCTGCAGGATTCTATAATTATGGAGAGGTAGGGTTAAGGATCAAGAACAGAATAATTAATCTCTGGAGAAACATCTTTGTCAGGAGACATAACTTTATGGAAATAGATACAGCTCTGATAACACCAGAGATAGTTCTGAGAGCTTCTGGTCATTATGATAATTTCACTGATCCTCTGGTTAGATGTAAAAAGACGGGTGCAGTGTATAGAGCTGACAAAGTAGTAGAGGCTGCGGGTAGAACCTGGGATCCAAAGAGGGCCCAGGAATTGCTGAAGGATTTGAGATCTGAACATGGAGGGGAGTTCAGTGATGTTGTATATGTAAACCTCATGTTCAAGACAGAGATAGGTTATGGAGGGGATCAGGTTGGATTCTTAAGACCAGAAACAGCTCAGGGGATGTTTGTGGATTTCCCAAGACTCTATAAATCCCACAATAGGCTGCCTATGGCTATCGCCCAAGTTGGAAAGAGTTTTAGAAACGAAATAAGTCCTAGACAGGGACTGATAAGACTGAGAGAGTTCAATCAGATGGAGGTAGAGTATTTCTTTGATCCCAAACAGCCCACATTCAGGAACTTTGAGATGTACAGAGACAGATCCTTCAGAATCAAACTCAGTGGAGATAGTCAGGTTAGAGAGATCACTGTACAGGAGTTCCTGGATGGTGTTATGAATAATCAGATCATGGCTGCGTTTCTTGCCATGGAATGGGAATTCTATACTAGACTAGGTCTGGATCCTAAGAAGATGTGGATTAGACAATTAGACTCAAATGAGGTACCTCATTATTCAGAGGGTAATTTCGATGTAGAGGTGGAGACAGATTTTGGGATTGTAGAGATAGCTGGAAATGCATATAGAACTGATTACGATTTGAGTAGACACAAACAGTATTCTAGGAAATCTTTCCCCACTCCACATGTAGTAGAGGCCTCTCTGGGATTGGAGAGGTTATTCTATGTAATTCTCGAGCAGAGCTACAGAGGAGATCGATTTGAATTCAATCAATATACTAGGCCTTATGACTTTCTATTCATCACACTAGGCAATATAGATGGTTATCCTGAGTATCTGAAACTGATAGATAGATATGATGTCCTGTACATTGATGGTAAAGGAGAGGCTATCAAGAAAATAGAGAGAGCTAGATCCATAGGTGTAAACAAGGTATTGATCAAAGATTTGGTTGGATATACATTCTATGATGGTATTAGAAACATCAGGCTCAAGGATCTAGATGAGATATCAGTTGTTCTGTCTACAGAGAGGTAGATCTGGTAGATTTGCACATATCTGCCTGAGTTTTCTGTCTACATTACTGGCCCACTTCTCATCAGCACAATCTTTACACTTCTCGTAAGCATCGAAGTATTTAGAGGTGATATTCAGGGTTCTCTCTGCTCTCAGGTATGCATTTTGGAATGATATACTATAAGGTGGTTTTGATGTTACCATCATTCCAGGAGCATTCTTCATACCCATGAGAAATTCCCAGAACAGATGTGGTCGGTTTGTAAGTGATACACAATATGGATTAACCATCTCTGTACTGTCCTCATCCTCCCCTATAACACAGCAATAGTTGTTGAAATGGGGAAGATATCTATATTCCCAACATTTCTGATTGTCAATTCTCTTTGTGCCTGTCAGTCCAACAGTCTTGAGTTCATCTATAAGATCTGTGAAGAATACTGCAGAAGCCTCTGTATAGTTCTGCCCTTGGTCATATATAAGTGTTGTGAGGATCATTCTGTAGATGAGGTAGTTCTTATCTAGATCTTCGAGTAGGTATTTTCCGTATCTATTCATGATCAGATCGGCCTGCTGAGAGGCATTCGCTAACATCATAGCACCTTTACATAGATTTACATCAACATCAAATATCTCTTTGTGTAGATATGCGTTTGATGGTTTGCAAGGAGATACGGATTCTGTCTTGATATCTACTTTCACATCCATAACACCGAACCCACATACATAATCACTAGTCTTTGAGATCCTACAGCCTGAAGGTAAATATTGTTGAATATCCGAGAACTTTAGCCTGTGGCCACATCTCTCTATCTGTTCCTGTTCGGTGTCTGCAAACGAGACTTTGCAATTGTCATAATTTGATAGTTCCTCTATAATACTTCTCAGGAGTGGTGGATCTAAATCGAGCATATCTGAATACAGATGGATTTTCCTAACAACATCTGCTGGTTGATCACATTGTTTGTTGTATTTGGATAGATGGAATATGGTTTTGAATTTTTTCACTTCCTGGGAATTGAGCATTAGAAAACACCCAACACACTTGAAGATCTCGTCATCTCTATCTCTTATTGTATAGGTATATCTAGGTTGAAAGATCGGTTCTCTGTAGCTAGGTTCATCTCTGAAATACTCTGATCTTGATGATAGTTGCATGTTTTTAAGGTCTACTCCAGCGTCTGTGAATATTATAGGGGGATTCTGACCTACCCTGAAGTAGTTCTTGCAGTAACTTAGGGTATATGAAAATGCATTCTCTACCTCAGTCTTGAGATCAGATTGAAGTACAGATACGGGTGAGTTTTTACCTAAGAGCACAGACATTGATTCGGGTATTATGGGTAGGGTCGGTAACATTATCAATCCCTTCCCTGTTAGACTTATCAGGTTTGAGGTACCCAAGCTGTCTATAGAGTAGAGATTCTCCATGAGATAGTCGAGATCACTGTATTCAAATCCATCTGATCTTATTTTCTTGACCATCCAGCTTTGAGGGATGTACATATAGAGACCTGCAGAGGCCTTACCTAGATCTCTTGCAAATTTCACTATGGTTTCTGTTCTAAATATCATCTCCTGAGGAGTTTTCTTGTTCAACCTATCTACATCCAAACCAAATCCGATCACAGAGATATTTTCGTACAGGAAGGGATCTGATCTTATTATATCTCTTAATTTTCTCAGCTCATCTCCCGACATATCGAGTGGAACAGTGAGCCCTACTATGCACTTAGGGCAGAGTATCTTCCAACTTACGATCTGAGCATATATCCTGCCACTGTATTTATTCTTACCAGTTCTGTCTAGACCATCTAATAATTGAGAGGGACTTACTGAGGCCTCTGTGAATAGAAACACAGGACCTACATGGTCTCCAGAGAAATCTGAGAGTCTAGCCACTAACAAACCAGAATTGTCTACATCTGGAATGCCAGACTTTGCATGGAAGACGTATATAGGGATATAACCAAGATCTAGATAGCATGCTGCTCTCATATCGGCCAGGGCAGGGATGAGATATTGTGTCTCTGTTCCGGTAATAAACTTCACAGGGTATCTTAGACTGTTATTACAGAAAGGGTTAAGTTCATTGAAATCTGAGAAAGAGGGTCCTGAGGCTAATCCAAAGAACACTAATCTATCATATCTCTTGTACAACCTTTCGATCTCCTTGAGATCAGATGGTGGCTCTATTGTGGTAACTTTTCCACTCCTATCTATTGTAACCTTCTGGAATGCAAGGTTGTTTTTTATCTCAGCTGGAGACAGGAACGGAGCATTCATAATAGCTTCAACACTAGGGAAATGACTCACATTTTCTATCCTACAGTATGCTCCTATCAATGATTCATCGAACAGAGCTTTCTTGTCTCCAAGTAGATACTTCCAGTATGCCTTGAACTTGTCCCATCCAACCTTCTTGAGTTTAGAATAGTTACATACGAATGCATATACAGTTCCATTCTCTCTATTTGAGTATGTTTTATTCAATTCTATCATAAAATTCACGATCTGATTACTATCGTATTTAACAGACACTTCATCACTCTCAGCGCCTATCTTGTAGTCTTGTCCAGATCTATCGAGCTGTAGCTTCAGTTGTTGAATGCATCCAGAGAGAGATATCAGAACTATGAGGATAATATGTAAGTACATACACTTTTATTTATTATTTAATGTTTAAAACTATTTCTTTGTAAAGCCTCTGATCCAATCTTCAAGACTCTTCCTCTTCACTTCCTGTTCCTTGAGCGCTTTCTCCTGATGTTGAACTCTCTGTGCAAGATCTTTCTCTGTCTCCGGCGTTCTGAGTTTTAGAATGCTTAACTCCTTGTTTAGTACATTCAGGTTGATCTTGATCTCTTCCAATTCAACTAGCAGTCTCCTTGCCTCCTCTAGTTTCTGATCTATGTTCTCTATAGCCGATAGGCTAGAGTTGATCTTGTTCATAGCCTCACTGAACTCACCCTGTTCAACCATCTGATTGAGTACTGTTCTCATGGAATTGAAGGATTCCTTCTGCTCCATGAAGAGTTTGATGTATTTCTTGAATTCTTCATCATATGCTATCAGATCATCCTTATAACTCGATAGTTCAGTCACCAATCTTCTCTTTATATCGAGCAGAGTCTCAAGAGTCTTTAGATCCTCATTCACCAGTTCTGCATACTTGGCTACCTCTATAAGATATTCTCTCTTGTATCGTTCTAGATTTGCTCTTACTCGGCCAATATCTTGGAGTCTATCCAATATCTCTTTAGCGTCTTTGGATAGTTTATCAAAAGAGAGCATCTCCTCCTTGAACTCTCTGAGAGACTTTAGCATTTCCTTAGCTCTTTCCACTATCTCTACATTTTTTACCTCTACATTCTTTATTACCTCGTAGTTATTCCTCAGTTGTGTTGCCAGTTCTGCTGATCTGGTTTGTATCTCATAGTATTCTTGAGCTATTGATTGGAGTTTTTCATTAATCTCGAGTATGGTTCCACTGAGATTATTGAGTTTGTTCTGAACTTCTCTGTTTCTATTCTCGAGTTGCTCCAGTTCGTTCAGGAGCTTCTCTCTCTCAGCAAGTATCTCAAGTATGTATTCATATCTATCCACTAATTCTTTCAATCCTCCCTCTATTTGGTCTGATTCTTTCAACATCTCTCTGATCTCTGTTAGTTTTTCTAATTTATCTCTTAGAGTTGTTATCTCCTGATCTGAGAATCCTTGTAGTTTAGATATGTATATATCTAGATCTTTTATCCTCTGATCTATCACTTTCATCTTCTCATCTAGAGATTGTTTGATGTTCTTCTCTGTCTCATTTATGTCTAATATAGAAATATCTGATATGAGAGATGTCATGGCTGAAACCTGCCTGTATTTATCATCTATATTCTGCGATATTTTTTCTATGTCTCTAGTTATCAGTTGAATATCTCTGTTTATATCCTCTCTAAATCTATCAAACTGTGATATGAATGTTAGGAGTTTCTCTCTCTCTGATCTCATCACTTCAACTATATTCCTGAGAGATTCTATTATTTCATATACATTCCTTATCTCTACATTCACACTATCCTTCAGAGACTCGATCTGTTTCTCAATACTCTCGGTCTGTTTCTTCACTTTCTCTTTCCTTGCTTCATATTCTTCCTCTTTGGGAGAGTTCCATGATATTATCATTTCATTCAGATGGTACTTTACATTCACAATACCATCTCTCTCAAGGTATCTTACCCATTCCTCAATAGTTGCTTGGTCGTATTTCGTTTTCAGAGCTAAATATGAACTTGTTACTTCCTTTTCCTCTTTTATTATCTCTATGAGTTTGTCTATAGGGGTAGATATGAGTATCTCTTCAAACTCGTTCACAATTAAAGATGGTCAGTTAGATTTAAAAACAAAATCCTAATTGAAATTCATCCATGATAGATATGTTGTCGTTTCGATTGGAGAGATTAGGATACGGAGAGTTGCTGAATTGGGAAGGCATACATCATGCCAAGATAGAAATAGGAGATAACAAATATGATGCATACAGAGTCATTCATGACACTTCACTAGGCCCTTCCAAGGGAGGTATTAGGTTCCATGAGAATGTTAATGAGGAGGAACTCAAGATGCTATCGCTACTGATGACACTCAAGAATTCTCTCATGGAACTACCTTATGGGGGAGCAAAGGGAGGGGTAAGGGTGAATCCTAAGTCTCTGAGCAGGGATGAATTGAGAGAATTGTCTAAGAAATACGCAGTTGCATTTAGAGACATCATAGGGACCTGGAAGGATATACCTGCACCTGATGTCAATACCAATTCTCAGATAATCGCTTGGATGTTAGATGCATATCAGAATTCTGTTGGTACAAGAGACATGGCGATGTTTACATCGAAACCAGTGGAATTAGGTGGAATACATTTTAGAGAGATCTCCACATCATTTGGTGGTTTCGTGATAGTTGAATATATTGCAAAGAACATAGAGAGAAAAAACATCACAGTAGCAATTCAAGGATCTGGGAATGTAGGGGGGAATCTTGCAAAGATGCTATATGAATCAGGATACAGAGTGGTTGCAATATCAGATAGCAAATCCGGTATATTTAACAGAGATGGATTGAACATATCTGAAGCCCTGAAACACAAAGAGATAAATGGCAGTTTTGAAGGCTACAGAGCAGAACAGATAGATAACAAACAATTATTAGAGCTGGATGTGGATGTTCTCATACCAGCAGCCCTTGAGCTGCAGATAGATGAGAAGAATTACAGATATATCAGAGCAAAGTGGATAGTTGAGATGGCTAATAACCCTATAGACTGGAGAGTAGATGGGATGTTAGGATCATATGTAGTTCCTGATATTCTAGCTAATTCCGGTGGTGTGATAGGGAGCTATATGGAGTGGATATATAACCTTACAGGAAATTACCTAGACGAGAATACAATGAAAGAGAGAACAAAGGACAAAATATTAAGTAAGTTCATAAAGATCTTACAGAAGAACAGAGAGAACATGAGGGAAGAGGCAATCAGAGAAGCATGTGAGAGAGTTCTAAGAGCAAAGAGACTTAGAAATTGATCAATTTATTAATGAAATTAACTTTTTAAAGCTTTCTCTTCTATAAATAATGAGCTCACCATGAAAGACAACAAGACTGTTTCAAAACTAAAAATAAATCCAATAGGACATTTTCTCATAGGAGGTGCTAGAGTGTTAGATGAGAGGGAGAAGGAGGAGTTATTGAAACGTCTGAACACTGACCTGGACAAACTTCCAAAGATACTCAAGACAGATCCAGTGGTTTTGGCCTTGGGAGCAAAGGAAGGTGATGTTCTGGAGTTTCAGAGAGAGGATTATGGCATAAAATACACTTACTATCGTGTTGTGATAGGTGAGAGGTATGAGTTACCAAATGAATAACATTTCTAAAGTGTTACTCAAGAAGTATTTCGAGTATAACAACCTAGTGAAACAGCAGATCGATTCATACAACAGGTTCGTTAGCAGAGGATTGGAGGAGTATCTAAGGAACAAAGCTAGGAACAGGGAGAATGAAATAGAAGTTGAATTAGGAGCAAAGATTAGAGGGGCTAAGCACACAGAACAGAGATCTTCAGACCCAGAGAGAGAAATAGTAAGAACATCTATGGTTTACAAGATAACTTCAATAAGGGTCGAACCACCTACTAGAACAGAGAGTAGTGGTAATAAAATAGTCCTGTTCCCTGCAGAGGCTCTGATGAGAGATCTTACATACGCTGGTAGGGTTATAATAACTGTTCAGAGATATATCAGGAAGTATACCAAGGACGGTTCCTACACTGATGAGAAGGATGGGGAAGAGGAGAGTGTGTATGTAGGGGATCTACCTGTGATGGTGAATTCACAGATATGTAATCTGAACAGAGAGCTGAAGACTCCTCAAGATAGAATATATGTTGGTACAGATCCGATGGATCCAGGAGGTTACTTCATAATCAATGGTACTGAGAGAGTACTCATAGGAATAGAGGATCTTGTGCCAAACAAGATACTTGTTGTTAAGGAGAATGAAGATGTGATATCCAAGGTATTCTCCACAAGAGATATATACAGAGCAAAACTGACCATAAAGAGAACTAAAGATGGGTTGTTCTATGTTGATTTTCCCCATTCTGTTCCTCAGTTGAATGTTTTTGTGATGATCAGAGCTCTAGGGCTAAAGAACAGTGAGATAGAGGAGATATTGAAACCATATCCAGAGGCATATTTTGATTATTTGGTAAACAAGAACGAGATTGAGAAGAAAGAGGAATTCAATATAGATCCATTGACCTATCTGATCAGGAGACTGAAACCTAACAATGAGTGGGATGTTCAGGTGAACCATTTCCAGAAGCTAATGTCGAATTTTGTATTACCCCATCTAGGAACAGATAATAACGAGGAAACCTATAGAAAGAAGGCTAAATATCTCCTCAGAATGTGTCTCAAAGCCTCTCTATTAGCATATGGGAAGATCAAGGAGGATGATAGAGATCATTATGGGAACAAGAGAGTTAAGCTAGCAGGAGATCTCATGGCAGAACTGTTTGGGTATGCATTTGATCAATTGATAGCTGATACTAAGAACCAAATAAACAAAAGTATAGTTAGAGGGAGAAAGATCATAAAGTTTGGAACATTGATAAGGCCTAATGTATTCACAACGAAAATCATGTATGCAATGGCAACCGGTAATTGGATAGCAGGGCAGATAGGAGTATCTCAGGTTATGGATAGGGTGAGTTTCGTATCATCTCTCAGTCACAGGAGAAGAATACTATCTCCTCTCGATAAATCCCATCCTCACTTCAAGGCAAGAGATCTGCACGGAACATGGTATGGTAAGATATGCCCTTCTGAAACCCCTGAAGGTGCCTCGACATCTCTGCTCAAGAATATGAGTATAATGGCTGAGATAACTACAGAGCATGTTGATCCCACCAGGATTATAGAGATAGTTCATGACCATATGAGGTTTGTAAAATCAGGAGAGAGGGTTGAGATATATTTAGATGGAGACTATTTAGGGGATGGATATGATGGAGAGCGACTATTCAGAACATTAGTAGATAGTAGGAGACGTGGGGAGATCAGCTCTTCTGTGAATTTCTATTACAGAGCAGAGTTTGGAGAGTTGTACATAAACACAACCCCAGGTAGACTCAGAAGACCATATCTGGTTATAGAGAATGGTGAGCCTAAGATTCTTAGGATATGGCAGGAGGTAAAAGATAACAAATACAGTTGGGAACAGTTGGTGAGAATGGGTTATATAGAGTATCTTGATGCAGAGGAAGAGGAGAATGCCTACATAGCAAAGTCTATAGACAGGATAGATAATCATACTCATCTAGAGATCGATCCATCAACTCTGTTTGGTATTGCTGCAGCATTATTGCCTTTCCCAGAATACAATTCTTCGCCTAGATTGACTATGGCTAGTGGAATGCTCAAGCAGAGTCTGGGAATATACAACTCTGCATTCAATTTCAGGTATGATACCAAATCATATGTAAATTACTACAATGAGAAGCCTATAGCAATCACTAGAACATACGAACATTTAGGATTATCTAAGAGAGCTGCTGGATATAATTTGGTTGTTGCGGTTATGAGTTACAGAGGATGGAACATGACAGATGCAGTGGTGATAAATAGATCTGCGGTAGATAGAGGATTCGGAAGAAGTATAATGTATAAGACATATTCTACAGAGAAGGTTAGATACTATGCTGATTATGAGGATAAAATACTCAAACCAGATACTAACATAACTATGATGAAAAAGAGAGAACTGTATGAGAAGCTAGATGATGACGGTTTGCCTAAGATAGAGGAGAAATACGTGGAGAATGAGATACTGATAGGTAAGATTTCCCCACCTAGGTTCCTAGAGGAGCTCAGTATAGGGAAAGTTATTGAGGAGAAATATAAGGACAGTTCAGTGAAAGTGAAGGAAGGTGAGGAGGGAAGAGTAGATAGAGTGATGATAACACAGAATGAAGAGGGAAATGTAGTTGTGAAGGTAAGATTCAGAATGAACAAAGTACCTGAGATAGGAGATAAATTCAGTTCCAGACACGGACAGAAAGGTGTTATAGGTATGTTAGTACACCAGAAGGATTTACCATTTACAAAGAGCGGTATTGTTCCAGATCTAATCATTAATCCTCATGCAATCCCTAGTAGAATGACTGCAGGGCATCTGCTAGAGATGCTAGGGTGTAAGGCTGCATGTCTGACTGGAAAATATGTGGATGCAACGCCTTTCTCCGGAGACAGATTGGAACAATTCACCGAAGAGCTGAAGAGACTGGGTTTTGATGAATGGGGAGAGGAAGAAATGTATGATGGAATAACAGGTGAGAAGATCAAAGTGAAGATATTCATAGGGGTTATATACTATCAGCGTCTCCATCACTTGGTATCGAACAAGATGCATAGCAGAACCAGAGGTCCTGTTCAGCTCCTTACTGCACAACCTACAGAGGGAAGGAGCAGAGAGGGAGGATTGAGGTTTGGAGAGATGGAAAGAGACACTCTGTTGGGTTATGGGGCTGCTGCAACAGTGATCGATAGACTTCTGGAGAACAGTGATAAACACAGAGAGCATGTGTGTCTGGATTGTGGAAGTTTTGCATACAGAGACTATCTCAAAGGCGAATATAAATGTCCTGT
>JANXEC010000001.1:0-14769 GCA_025058915.1 Microcaldota archaeon
CTAGTCCAGCATATAGATGTTTTCTGTATTGTTCAGGGTCTCCGACTATTTGTACCTCTATCTTCCTATTAGTCATCTGATCCATGATCAATACATGTGCCGCTCTATAATCTCTCTCAGTCCTCTTCTTAACAATATTGAGATTATCTAGACTAGAGATATCTAGATTGTATAGCTCTATCTCTATAACTCTTGCACCTTGGAATTTGGAAGAGACTATATGGGTTAATTTATTTAGAACATCACCTAGCATAGAACTCTCCTTCAGGACTATTCTGATACCGTTTAGATCATGTATACTCTCGTTGATTCTATCCATATCGTTTAGATCTATTCTCTTTCTTTGAATTTTTTTGAGCAAACTGTGTTTGGATTTGAATCTGCTCTCGATCAGATATATGTATTCTTTTAATTCATTTGATAATATACCTTTGAAATTATTGAATTTATCTTCATCACACTTCAGAGCATTATAGATCTTGTTTATCCTTTCATTCTCCATGAAAACAACATGTTCTATTGCATCCACTACTCCTCCGTATCCTAATTCACTATAGAATTCAACAAGTATCTCAGCAACTCTGTTCCATGCTTTTGGGTTTTTGTGTTTCCTTCTTGAGTACTCTAGAGCGAATATCAATCCAGATACAGATAGGGAGGCTCTGATGAGCCCTACGTGGAGTGTGATATCTAGATCACTATATATTATATATTTGAACAGATGGAAAAGTTGATCTACAAAATCCTCGTCTCGCGATACCTTCAATCCCTCAGCTATGAGTATGGTTAATTTGTTCAGTGGATTCATATCAGGTTCATTCGCTTCTTTCAGCAATATGTTCAGTTCTCTCAGCCTATTCTCTATACCTGGTATCGATCTTATTCTGTTTTTTGGATCGTATTTCGATATGAAATGGTAATACATGCGTATTGCATTGTACATATCTTTAAGAACTCTCTCACTAAGCTCAGTTTTTTCAATAGGTTCAGGAAAATACCAATTCTGAAGAGCTCTAATAGGGTTGTTTTGCGTATCACGTTCGAATCTTCTCAACACATGATATACTAGATCTCTTAGTAGTTCAGGATTATGTTCTGTCTCCGGTGATCGATGCCGTATGTTTATTTTCAATTCTCTTTCACCATTATTAGATATATAGATATATTTAAATTCTTTTATTGAAGAACTGATGTATGCGAATAGCAGTGTTGGGGAGTACATCTAGATTTGCAAAGTATCTATCAGAGTATATTGAATATACAGGATTTTCTAGATCAAATTTTTCATATACTCAGGAGGATGCATCTAGATATTTGCATGATTATGATGTTATAATCATGACTCAGGGAATAACAAGAGGCAAGAAAGATGAGATCTGGAGGGCTAATGTCGAGAGTGTGGAGAGAGTCATAGAGGGACTGAGAGATGATCAGAAAATAATATTCCTATCATCTATAGCTGTGTATGGTAGGAGGAATTATAGGGATTATACAGAGGATTCCCCTGCAATCCCAAATGATCCCTATGGGGAGAGTAAATTGATCGGTGAGAAGTTAATACTGGAGAGTTCGAACCCATATCTCATCATGAGAGTCGGAACTATGTATGGAGAACATTATAATGAGTACATAAATATGATAAAGTTATGGAAAGATAGAGGGCCTTTCTATTTTGGAGATGGGAAGAATCTAGTTCCGTTCACATATGCAAGAGATGTAGCCAGGTTTCTGAGAGACAATCTCAGATCCGATAAT
This sequence comes from Microcaldota archaeon, assembly GCA_025058915.1. Lineage (GTDB taxonomy): Archaea > Micrarchaeota > Micrarchaeia > Anstonellales > J096 > JAADEL01. The sequence goes on from JANXEC010000001.1 coordinate 1,756, forward strand.
GTGATTGTGAATGTTACATCAGAAGGAATATCGTTTATGGATGTAATTGAATCTGTTAGGCAAGTATTCAATATTAAATCTGAACCAATGCCATTCAGAGAGATAGTAGAACGAGAAATAAAATATCCATTTATCTCTAAAATTCTATCGTATGTTCTTGAGTACAAATATACCAGAAGAGATGATATATATCCTATAACTCTCTCTAGGAGTTTTAGGATAGATCTAGCTCGGAGGATGGGGTTTGTTGTGACAGAATTTAGAGAGAGTCTTAAGTGTTTTCAAGGGTATGTTTAAAAAGGCTTTGTTATTAATAATAGCAAGGTGATATTAAATGGGAAAAGGAGCAAATGGGGAATTCGCAGGCCGAAATCTACTCAAGAAGAAGAAAAGATATAGATGGTTAGACCCTAAATACGTCAGGAGAGTGTTGAAACTCAAAGAGAAGCACGATCCATTGGGTAAGTCTCCAATGGCATCTGGTATAGTATTGCAGAAGGTAGTGGTTGAGCAGAGACAGCCTCACTCTGGATTGATCAAAGCTGTGAAGGTACAACTTAAGAAGAATGGTAAGGTGATCACTGCACATGCACCAAGAGATAAGGCAATAACATTCATCAAAGAGCATGACGAGGTACTGGTGGCTGGTATAGGAGGATCTCAGGGAGGTCCAATAGGTTCAATTCCAGGTATAAAATACAAGATAGTAGCTGTTGCTGGTCTTGATCTGCAGATGCTCAGGAAGGGTAAGGTGAAGAGATAATGCTATTCGGTAGATGGACTACAGATGTTCAGGTGAAGGATAGGAGCCTGAAGGAGGTTATAGATCTTAGAGACATATTCCCACATACACATGGTAGACATTCAAAAAGATACATGGGTAAAACCAAGGTTAATATTGTAGAGAGACTTGCAAACAAACTTATGAGAGGAGGAACAGGTGAGAAGGTTAGTGGTAAGGTGATCAGAACCCATGGAAGATTACAGGGTAAGAAGTATACTGTATTGAAAATAATATACAACGCATTCGAAGATATAGAGAGAAAGGAGAAGGTCAATCCTGTTGAGATGCTGGTCAGAGCTATAGAGAATGCTGCACCTAGAGAGGACATAACGAAGGTTGAGATTGCTGGGGTGAGATATCAGGTTGCTGTGGATATTTCATCGATCAGAAGAGTTGATGTTGCCCTGAGGAATATTGTTCTGGCAGCCATACTGAAACACTGGAGCAGCAAAAGACCTCTATATGAAGTATTGGCTGAGGAGATAATACTTGCAGCCAAGAATGATGTTCAGAATAGTTATGCTCTCAAGAAGAAAGATGAGATAGAGAGAGTTGCAACATCTGCAAGATGAAGTTAGCAGCTCTATACAGTGGAGGTAAAGACAGCCATTTAGCTGTTTCAATATACAGAGACAAGATTGAGTATCTAATAAACATAATACCTAAATCCAGATTCCCGTACATGTACCATCCTATAAACCTAGAATTAGTAAAAACACATGCCGAGAACATGGGAATATCTCTCCTCAGGTTCCATCAGGAGAGTGATAACGAACTGGAGGCTCTGGAGAGGGCTATGAGTGAGGTGAAAGATCTTGGTTGTGATGGAATAGTAACAGGGGCAATAGGCAGTAAATATCAATTCTCTAGGATACAGAGAATTGCCTCCCGACTGGATCTAGAGGTGTATTCCCCTCTCTGGCAGATTGATTTGGATAGGTACTTTGAGCTTTATGATAGATACAGGGTAAAGGCCTTGATAGTGGGTGTGTATGCATATCCATTAGATAAAAAATATCTGCTAAGGGAATTTAATAGGGAATTGGCAGATGAATTAGTAAATCATAGTATAAATCCATTTGGAGAGGGAGGGGAATTCGAGAGTTTTGTTGTCGAGAGTAGTATTATGACCAGAGTGGATTATAGAGTCGATAGAATAGAGGGGAAATTGAACTCTTGGACTGCCTATCTGGTATAGGTTTAAAAACGTTATCTTACTTTATATATAGCGGTGAAAAGGTATGCCTAAGAAAGAGCACATAAATATAGTTTTCGTAGGACATGTAGATGCAGGTAAGAGTACTACTGTAGGTAGAATTCTATATGAGACTGGAAGAGTACCTGAACAGATGATAGCAAAGCTAAAGGAGGAGGCACAGAGACTAGGTAAGGCTACATTCGAGTTTGCATATGTGATGGATAGGATGAAAGAGGAAAGAGAGAGAGGAGTTACTATTGATATTTCCCACCAGGACTTTGAGACAAACAAGTACTTTTTCACCATCATAGATGCACCTGGGCACAAGGACTTTGTGAAGAACATGATCACAGGTGCCTCACAGGCAGATGGTGCTGTATTGGTAGTATCAGCAAAGGATGGAATCCAACCTCAGACTATTGAGCATGCTGCTCTACTTAAGGTCCTCGGTATATCTCAGTTGATTGTTCTGATATCAAAGATGGATGCTGTTAATTATGATAAAGCAACATATGAGAAAGTAAAAGGAGATGTGCAGAATCTCCTAAAGAAATTCGCATACAAGAATGTTGAGCAGATCCCTGTGATCCCTGCATCATCTTACTTTGGTGATAATCTAGTGAAGAAATCTGACAAGATGAGCTGGTATAGTGGTCCGACACTGTTTGAGGCACTAGATACATTCACACCTCCAAAGAAACCTACGGACAGACCATTGAGAATGCCTATCCAGGATGTTTATAACATACAGGGATTCGGAGTGGTTGTGGTTGGAAAGGTAGAATCAGGTATTATGAAGCCAGGTATGAAGGCAGTGATCAATCCTGGTGGATATGTAGTGGAAGTGAAGAAAATAGAAACCCATCACCAGGAGATCCCTGAGGCAGTTCCTGGAGATAACATAGGTGTTAACGTGAAAGGTGTAGAGAAGACTCAGGTGAAGAGAGGTTTCGTGTTAGGAGATGCAAACAACCCTCCTGCAGTGGTTAAATCATTCAAGGCTCAGATAGCTGTACTTAATCATCCTAGTGCTATAGGAGTAGGATATACACCTGTGTTCCACGCACACACAACTCACTTCCCTGCCAAGATAGTTGAGATAGTGGCTAAGTTGGATCCTAAGACAGGTCAACCTGTAAATGAGAAGGTAGAGTTCCTGAAGAATGGAGATGTAGCAATAGTCAAGATAGAACCTCTCAAACCTGTAGTTATAGAGAAGGCCTCAGACTATCCTGCATTAGGTAGGTTTGCAATCAGAGACATGAACCAGACAGTAGCTGCAGGTATTGTTATAGATATAGAGAGAGCACAGTGATCGCATGACTAGTAAGATATGGATTAAAGTCGAATCAGACAATCTCGATAGTATCAAAGAGATAGAGACACAGCTGAGACAACTCGTTCAGATGTATAACCTATCTCTAGAGGGTCCAATACCATTACCTACCAAGGAGCTCAGACTGACAGTCAGAAGAACTCCATGTGGGGATGGTTCTGATACCTATGAGACATGGAGAAAGAGAATACATAAGAGGATTATGATAGTTAAAGGGGAGGATAAGGATATAAGGAATGTCCTGAAGATGAGGGTACCTGCTGATATACATATCAAAGTCAAGCTCCTACCGGTGAGTTCATGAACCTCTGGAGAGACATCCCTCCTGGTACACCAGACAAGGCAAATATAGTTATAGAAATACCAAAGGGTAGTAGAAACAAGTATGAGTATAATAGAGACACAGGTGCTATAGAGCTGGATAGAGTTCTATTCTCATCGATGCACTATCCAACAGACTATGGTTTTGTGCCACAGACATTCTACGACGATGATGATCCTATAGATGCACTGTTCTTCTCACCATTCTTCTCAGTCACCTATCCAGGGGTGGTGGTAAAGGGGAGATTGATTGGAGGATTCAGAATGGAGGATGAGAAAGGGGTTGATGACAAGCTCATATTTGTACCATACGAGAAAGTATTTCCGCATCAGAAGAAAGCATCAATCGATCATCTCCCAGAATCATTGAAAGACGAGATCAGGTATTTCTTCAGCAGGTACAAAGACCTAGAGAACAAGAAGGCAGAGTTCAAAGGATGGTTAGATCTCAATGAAGCAACCAAGATATTTAATAGAGCAATAGAACTATACAAGCAGAAGTTCTAGTCTATCTTTAAGTTCTCTGACTTTTTCTCTGTATATTTTTCCTTCAACATCATATCTTCTGAACAGTTCAGATACTCTGTAGTAGTCTTCATCCTTTATACTTCTTATCTTCTCTATCCATTCCTCTATGCTATCACCTCTAACTACCCACCTCTGATCTAACTCTGGAGCCAGTCCTATATCATGATGACATATCACTGGTAAGGATCCACTAAGAGCCTCGATGATCACATACTCAATCGGTCCTGAGTTTGCAGTATGGAGCAACATTTTAGCCTCTGATATCAACTTGATTTTCTCATCCTCAGAGACCTCTGTTCTAAAATCAACGTTCCCCAAGGATCTGGCTCTTCTGAGTATCATTTCATAGTAGTCTCTATCTTTAGAAGGTCTAGCCACTATTACAAATCTCTCATCCCTCATTCTCTCTGCTATATCCAACACCAAGTTCAGTCTCTTGATAGGATGTGCCTTGGAGATTGTTAGTATGTAATCGCCTGATCTGTGCGGGATTCTCTCCTTGGCAGGATGGAACAACATAGCATCTACTTGAATCTCTCTAAGCATGGTATAGGATCTCTGGGTTGATGTGATAGTTAGAGCTCTGTTTGATCTGTATATTATTCTATACATTTCACGTATGATCCTCTGAATAAATCCTTGTTTCAACCATCTCTCCTCCATGAATACTACAGGATATTTTCTGAGCAACCACAGGGAGGAGGGATTGATTAGGAAAGAATGAGATAGATGTATACCAGGTCTGTCTATTACATCTCTAAATGATATGTAGGTGCTGTAGAGATCTATCACAAATCTGTCTCTCATCACATTCTCTACATCATATCCAAGTATCTTGAATGCTTTATATATACTATCATATACTGGATGGTTGCCTATGTATGAGTAGATCTTCTTCATGAGCCTATATCAATTATCATCGCAATTAGCTGTATGTATGGATTGGCCCCTTGTGTTATTCTGTAGTGATACTCAGAAATCTTCCTGATCATCTCTATCTTCCTACTCTCATCCAGAGATGGAAGGTTGGAACTATCAATAGCCCTCAGGATCGCCTGTATTATCTCCTCTGGATCATTACCTTCGTCTAGCATAGAGATTGTTCTATCTCTAGCCTCATCTCTCTTACCCTGAATGATTAATGTGATGATCTCTTTTGCCCTATCTGTAGAGACTTTACCTGATATGGACTCGATTGTTTTAGTATCTATCTTCCTACCATTACTTGCATAGTGAGCACTCTGGAGAATTGTTATGATTTTCCTCAGATCATCTCTTGCAATCTCTATCAATTCTTCCTTTGCCCTATCGTCTATATCTATCTGCTCCCTCTCAACTATTTTATCTACTAATCTATGTATCTGATCTGTTGGAATAGGGGAGAATTTTATGATCGCTACTCTACTCTGGATGGGTGGAATTATTCGGTTTATGTAGTTACAACTCAGTATGAATCTCGTATGCTGAGAATATACTTCCATCATCCTCCTGAGTGCCTGTTGCGCATCAGTGGTGAGTGCATCTGCCTCATCTAGAAACACTATCTTGAATCCTACATCGTTGTTTGGAATCGTCTTTGCAAACTCTTTGACCTTCTCCCTTATAGTATCAATACCTCTCTCATCACTAGCATTAAGTTCCAAGAAATTACCTGCCAGACTATCTCCATAGAATGCCCTGCCAAGTATCAATGCTGTTGTAGTCTTGCCTGTAGATGGAGGTCCAGAGAATAATAGATGTGGGATATCTCTCTTCCTTATGAATCCTCGGATCAACTCTCTCAGGCTATCTGAGCCTAGGAGTTCATCTACGGTCTGGGGCCTGTATTTCTCTATCCAAGGTATGTTTGTCATAGTATTCAATCCGAAGATATCTTTAAAATCAATTCAGTTTTGATATTCTGATCTCCCCATTAGAATTAGTTATGTTCAGTATTAATGGTCCTCTCCACTTTGTTCCAGAAACCATAACTCTGTAGGGATAGATGAAAGCCACAGTTCCATAGTCAGAGATGTTAACTATCATCATACTTCCCTGTCCCTGCGTTCTGGTCTCGATTGACTCCAAATGGATAGGGTAAGTATACCTCTTGATTATATAACTCCCATTACCCTGGTATTTTATGCTCTTTATATCATTATCAAACTCCATCAACCAATTCACAGAACTCTGCCTAGATGTGTCTCTGAACAATGCATTGTATTCTGAGAAGAACAGTGCTATGATAGGTAGAGAGATCAAAAGCATCACTCCAAGCATCAGAAAGTACTCTGTAGCAACTTGTGCTTTCATAATATATAACCAATCAATATGTTTTAATCAATATCTACAGGATCGACTCTCTTGCTCCTCTTGATTTTGGATATTCTGTTCTGTATCTTGTCGATCAACTCTTTGGTAAGAGCTATTGGATCATATCCTATATCTTCTGCTATCACTGTAGGATGATCTAGGCTGTGGATTGTTAGTTTAGCTTCGTATACTTTGGAATGTTTGAATCTTAGAGTGATTCTAGGATCTCTTAGGATCTTTTGGATCTTGTTCTTGAATTCGTTCAATATGTTCATAACTATTCCATAGCTATAGGAATCGCTCAACCCAAATATGTTAATATTAGAGGCAATGTATCTAAGATTCTTGAGCATGTATTTTAACAGATCTTTTCTCCTGACTATCCCTCTTATGGCTCTATCATACACCACTGCTATGTCTGTCTTTAGGATCTCTTGGGCAGGTGTGTCTGGAGAGAGTAAGATTACATCCTTTATTATCATATCTTTCAGTCTGAGATTCTTCACAGGGTCTCTCTCAAGATCCTTCCTACCTGGTCTATCCGATAGGAAATCACTCAATATTACCTCGTCGTATGTTACAACACTAATAGGAGTTCCTTTCTGATCTACTACGATCACATGCTCAAGGTTCTCTCGGAACATCAGGAACTTCACTTCCTCCAGAGAGCTCTTGTCTCTTACAACTGCCAGGTGAGTATCCATTATGTCTCTGATCTTGAGTTCTTTTGGTATTAAAACTTCAAATCTCTGTACAAGTTCTTCGATCCTTATAATTCTTTTCGGAATTCTATCTCTATCCACAATCACCAGAAAATCTCCATTCTCGATCAGAGCATTCAATACCTTGTCTAGATCTTCTAGATCAGCTTCGGATATACCTGTAAGCGTCTTTGTAACTCTATCGACCTTTACATTCTTATGGTTTCTATATACATTTAGAGCCCTTCTATCTATAGTCCCAATCAGCCTACCCTGCCTATCAACTACTATAACCTCTATCTCCTTCACTATATCGTTCATCACTTTACCTAACTCTGTATCTACAGTCACTAATCTCATGAGTAAATTCAGGTCAGAATCTTTAAAAACATATCTCGATGTATATACATGGGTGAGTTTAGTGTACAGAATAGTCGAGGCTGAAGAGTATGTCAAGATACCATCTCATATGCTGAACATGAACAAAGATGAAGCTGTGAGAGAGGTGTTGCTGAATCAGTACAAGAACAAGTACTTTGAGACATTTGGATTGGTACTTGATATAATAGATGTAAATGTAGAGTCTGAGAATGTCATTATGATAAACGATCCGAAGATCTATTTCAAGACTAGGTTCAAGTTGCTATCATTCACATTGGACAGGAAAGAGGTTTTCTTAGGGATTGTCAGGGAGATAACTGATTTTGGTGCTTTTGTATTGATAGGGCCCTTCGAAGGTCTACTAAACATATCTCAAATATCAGATGAGAAATGGATATTCAACAAAGAGAAGAAAAGATACGAGAATACTGACAAAACAAAGACTCTAGAGATAGGGGATCTGGTGTATGTGAAGGTTAGTTCTATTACAATGAAAGAAGGTCCTGCAAAGGCAAAGATATCACTAACATGTAGATCTGCTGGTCTGGGGAATCTAAAATGGATAGAGCAGGCTAAACTCTCAACCACTGACAAGAAGGTGAAGAAGAGATGAAGGCCTGTAGAACATGCAAAGCAATTGTATATGGAAAGACATGTGAAATATGCGGATCATCAAATCTTGCAAAGAGATTCTCAGGATTGATAATAATATTAGATACTAATAACTCTCTGATAGCCAAGAAATTGAATCTAGGATTGGGCGAATGGGCTGCACAGATAGATGAATAGATTTAAATTAACGATGAGCAAATAAATAATAGGTGTTGTTATGGGAAGAGGGAGAGAACCGCTAGTTACATGTGATGCATGTGGTAGGACTGTGCCTAGAGACAAGGCCGTGGAATATTTTAAATCATCTCTAGTGGATGTAGATCAGAAAGAAGTAGTGATAGATCTAACTAGGAGGAAAGTGTACTATTGCATCAGCTGTGCTAAACACAGGAAGATCTTTGAGAAGAAGAAGAGAATGATAAAGAGAGAATGAGAGAGGAAGAACAGAGGTTCATAGAGGAGGTACTTAACAGAGTATTGATAATAAACATAGGAAATCTACCTATGTTCATATACAAAGCTATCCGAAGACCTGGATATATAGTAAGTCACTATCTAGATATAGAGGCCTCTGATAGGGTAGGAGATGTGGCTGGACTGTGTGGTGCTGTGAGGACAAAGGAGGAATTCATAAGAGCAAAACTCATACGTATCACAAGTTGGGCAGAGAGATTAGGATTGAAGACAGGTATGCAGGTCAAGAGAGCTATCAAGATATTAGAGGAATATAAATAACCTTTAAAACCCTATGTCTCTATGTAAATGATCATGAAAGTACCTAATGTTATATCTACATACTGTCCATATTGTAGGAAACATACTGAGCACAAAGTTAGTACATACTCTCCTGGCAAGAGAAGATCTCTTGCATTTGGTAATGTAAAATTCGAAAACAAACTGAGAGGTCATGGAGGTAAGAGAGCTGGAAAGAAGAGTGTGAAGAAGCAGGGCAAAAGGCAGGTTGTTGTGTTGACATGCACTGAATGTAACAAGAAACAGATGAGAGTTTATATTAAATCCAGAACTAAGAAGAAGATCGAGGTGAAAAGATGAGTAAATTCCTGAAGATAAGATGTAAAAAATCCGGTGTAGAGATGATAATATTCTCTCATGCATCCAGGAACATAAGATGTCCAAAAGATAATGATCTGATTGCCCAATGTACGGGAGGGAAGATAAATCTCATAAATGCAGAGATAATTGAGGAGTATGGATAGGTATGTGATAGTAAGAGTAACAAGAATAGAAGAGTTCGGAGTATACTGTGAAGTGTTGGATCATCCTGGGTATCAGGGTTTTGTATCCAGAGGGGAAGTGTCTTCTAGTTGGATCAAGGATATCTCTCGATTGATCAGAGTTGGTGAGATCAGAGGAGCGAAGATCCTGAATATAGATGAAAACTCTAAGGTAATAGAACTATCCTTCAGAAGAGTATCTGAGAAGGAGAATGCAGAGATGATACAGATGTATAGGAATGAACAAACTGCCTTGAACATTCTGAAGAACGCAGTATCCAAGGCTAAGATCAAGAAAGGTGTTGATCCTGTGATCAATCTGATCAAGGAGAGATACAGGAGTCTGTATGAATTCTTCAGAAATGCATCGACAGATGAGAAACTCCTGGATGAACTGAACATCCCAAAGACTCTGAAGAACTATCTCAAGGAGGAGATCTCAAAGAGATTCGGACAGATAGTGTATAGGATTAAAGTAGATGTATCTGCAACATCCGGAAGGGAGGATGGATTGAATAGCATCAAAACACTGTTTTCAGATGTGAATGCGAAGTACATAGGTGGAGGTAAGTATATGATTGAGTTTGAGCATACAAATCCAAAGGAACTGAGGAGATATGTAGAAACTATAATGCAGAATCTCAGTGAGAGAGCCAAAGATCTGGAGATAGATTTTGAATATCAGATCAGAGAGAGATGAAGATCAGGAGATGCAGAGTGTGTAAGGAATATACTCTGAGTCTTGTTCATTGTGGCATCGCTACAGACAAGGCAAATCCCCCAGATTTCAAAACCAAATTTCTAGATCTTTATCAGAGCCAGAAGACCCAATAGCATAATATATCTCATAGTTTCATGTATTCTCCTGAATTCTTCCCTATCTTTGGATATTGCAAGAGTGAGTTTTGAATGGATTATTAGTGGAACTATGATACTCAGTAAGATCTTGCTCAGAAGATTCTGAGAACTTAGGATCAGATACACTAGCAGAGCTAAATACAGACTCAGAGTGAATAGAACGAATATCTTTGTTCTCTCCTGACCTAACAATACAGGTAAGGTGATTATTCCTTCATCCTTGTCTCCATGCACATCTTCCATGCTCTTGATAAGCTCTCTAGACATACCAAACACGAAGATTGCGATCATATATATCTCAAGGAATGTATCTCTGTAGTTCTGAACATAATGGTAAAGATATGGGTAAAGAATAGGTGCTACCATAGTGAGTGCAACTACCATATTGCCTATGATAGGGATTCTCTTAAGATAGATGTTGTAGAGTATAGAGATAGTCAGGAACACTAGACTGAACAGAGAACTGTATAGATCTGAAACATATATCAAGATCAGAATCAGTACAATCAACACTCCTCCAAGAATGTATGCATCTTGTATACTCATCTTTCCAGATACGAGTGGTCTGTCTATTCTTCTATTCTTTAGATCTGTTCCGTAATCCTTGATATCGTTTATGAGAAACACAAGATACTGTACGAGCACAGGTAATATCATTGCCTGTATGGAGAGAAAGACTGGGTTACCAGATATGTACATGCTAGCCAGAGATATACCCAGGATTGTGAAGATTGCTCTGTCTGCTCTAACTATATCTATGATTCCTCTGATATCCATCTCTCAACAATACCCTCTGTGTCTATATGAAATGCTCTGCCTATATTATATACATCTCTCCTCAACAGTTCCATTCCCATATCTGTGTTAACTCTAGTGGCCTGACCGAAATCTATCATATATATTCTATCCCCAACCAATATGTTGTATTCACTCAGATCTCCATGAACATATCCTGCTCGGAACAGTTGATACACCATATCGATAATAACCTCAAACCATTTCATATCTCTATCTATCACACTATGGAGCTGTGGATATGGAATTCCATTATCTCCCAGAAAATCCATAACAACTATATTATCCTCTCTGTATATTGGTTTTGGTACATTCTGTATTATTGAATACGCTATTTCTAGCATTTTGTACTCTCTAGCCGCATACGCGGATGCTATCTCAAAATCATCCCCTCTCTGATTGTCAATGTATTTGTGTCTGGAATTAAAGAATTTGCTTGTCTCTGGTTTGTAGATCTTTATGGCTCTCCATTCCTCATCTCTGTTTGCAACGAACACGGCAGCCTCCTTACCTTCAGATATCTTACCAACTATCCGATTCACTATACCTTTCTTCAATATCCTAGCAAGAGTCTTTAGGCTTCTCCTATCAAACACTAGGCTCTCTATCTCCCTATCTTCCCATGGCATCTCTATACACCTCTATAGTCTTCTTTGCAACTCTCTTCCATGAGAGTTCCTGAAGTTTCTCTCTAGCTTTCCTGAGTTCATCTCTTAGATCCATACTATCTAATCTCATTATTACCTCACCTATGTTTCTATCTATGATATATTTTCTGTATCCCTCTCCAAATACATACTCTAGGAACTGAGGAATTTCTCCTACAGGAGTAGCTAGAAATGGTCTCTCTGCAGCTAGACTCTCTAACATAACCATCGGAAATCCTTCGTATCTTGAAGGCAAGACTATGTATCTGCTCCTACAGTATACTTCATTTATTCTGTCGTAATCAACCTCCAGGAACCTGACATTCTCTCGTGCTTTTGAGATTAATTGATTTTTGTACCCATCCTCATCAGAACCAACAATCTCTATCTCACCAGAATATTCCTCTATTAACCTCTCTATACCTTTGTCTCTATCCAATCTACCTATGTATGTAACAATTCGATTGTCTTTGTAAGGATGATTACATCTGAACCTATCCAGATCTACTCCATTGTAGATCAGAGTGTAATTCTTGTGTATTCTCTCTATCTTCCTGGATACACTTATCACCTTAGCTCTCCTGAGTAGATGAATTGCGAATGCATTGTATATATGGAACAATCTGTGCCTGTCTGGTATTCCATGGATAGTCCACACTACTTTCTTCCCTCTTATTATTCCTATGATAGCTCCTATTACAGAGAACAGGTTGGAATATCCATGAACATGGATTATATCATAATCTCCTCTCAGAGCGGAATCTATAGATTCAATATCAGGTAGAATTCCTGATGATAGACCTGGGATTCGGATGGATTTCCTTGGATTTACCACCTTAACATCCACTCCCTCTTCCCTCAGAGCATTCACTAAATTGTAGCAATGTACTGCTATTCCGTCCTTGTTAGGATAGTATGTGTGTACAAACATGAGTACCTTCATTGTTGTTGGCTCCTCACTTCATCAACTATTGCCAACCAACTGTCGGCAATCTTGTTCAGATAATTCCCGAATGTCTTTGACAACGAGACTTTCATCTTTCTCGATTTTTTGTTTATATCAACAAACTGTCGTTCTATCTTCACAAGACCAAACATCTTGAGTTTCAATAGGACTTTGCTGTACAGAGTGGCCTTACTTATTCCATTTGCTCTCACAAACTCACCGATATCATCACCTGTGATAACCCCTCTTTTCTGTATGAGTAGATTCAGGAACTTTACTGAGATGTCGTAGTACTTTGGACTGATGTTCTGAGGGAACACAAAGAACAGAATATCGTTCAGAGAGTAGAGGTTCTTGGTTGAATTCTCATTATCATCCTG
>JANXEC010000001.1:14779-34963 GCA_025058915.1 Microcaldota archaeon
TCTTCAGAATTGGATCATAGTGGGCAGGTAGGTAGAGTATGTTCTTGGATGAGGTTCTCTTTATCATACAGCGCCCTGGGCAGGATTCGAACCTGCGGCCTTCCGGTTAACAGCCGGACGCTCTACCTCTGAGCTACCAGGGCTAGTCATATAAATAGGTAACAAATATTTTAAAACATTCAATTAATGTGACGATATATTTTTAAACATTTTTTTACTATAAATAATACATGGACAGCGCTCTGAATAATAATCAGACTAATAAAGAGGAGGAAAGGATAATAGAGGCTGTAAGAGCTAACAACCCTGTAGAGGCACAAGTAGAGGCACAACGACGAGCTGAAGAACACCAGAAGCTCTTAGAAATATTGATGAATTAACACAGTTTGTTTTTAAATACTATTTTCTTATACTATTGAGGAGCGGGGTAGGGTAGCCTGGAGTGCCCGCCGGGCTCATAACCCGGAGATCGGTGGTTCAAATCCACCCCCCGCTACCTAACACTTTTAATCACATAAAGCTTTAAAATACTTCTGAACATATAAATATCATGATAGGAGATCTTTTAGGTCAATATACAAGTGTGAGTAATCAGGACGGAAGATTGTTTGTTCCAAAGGGCAAAGATCCAGGGGAGAACAGAATGATAGTTTCATACTCAGAATCTGAAAAGAAGATGCATGAAGTAGGGTTCAAGGATCTGAACGAGATGGAGAGAATGCTAAACTTTGTTAGTGGAAAAGGATTGAAAGCCGATTTGGTAATAGATGGGATGAGATATAGTGTAGTAACAGATCCAAATAGATCAGTGGATACACAGAACCTGTACGTACAGGGTAAAGTTGTTTTTGTTGGATTATCTGTGTACAGAGATAGTAAATGGAAAGAAATGCAATTTGCAATCATCGATAATAGAGTGTTTGTAAATGTGGATGGTAAATGGGTACTGTACAATCCTTCAGTATTGGCAAACACATACGTTAGAACCAAGGACGGTAAAATCGTTAGAGCAGATGAGTTGATTAGAGTGGAAGATAGAGACAAATCTATAAGAGGTTATGACTTCATAATGCTATCAGCACAGATAGATAGATTTTATGTTGGAGAGCTAAGATACGAAAGACCAGTCTCAATACATCAACTTAGATATTCCAAAATCAGCGAGAACAGGGATGCAAAGGAGCATCAGCAACCTACTGCAAAGATTAAAGGTGAACCTCAGGTACATCAGCCACCTATCCAAAGATTGCCAGATCAAGTTGTTTTTGCAAAGGGTAGTTTTGTTGCAAATGGAAAAACCGTGTCATTACCAAAACCTCATGATTTCAGAGATCTGTTTGAACCTGTCTCTAGTCTCCCTCCAACCTACAGGCTCAGAGATAATGTGAGATATACAGGGGAAGTTAAGATGATAAATCTGACAGCAAAACACTCTAATGGTAGAGAAACAGAGTTATATTTCTTGGTTGCAGGAGGAATAGTACTGTTCAGAACAGATAGAGATGATAGATGGCTACTCTACTCGCCAGAGGCAATCAATCTATCTGAATACAGTGTAATGACTGTAGATGGTAAGTACATTAAGCTTTCAGATGTGTTGGAGATAAGAAATAATCTACAGACTATCGGGGATAATATGTTCTACGATAGTATAATCGTAAGAAATACAGATAGAGTTCTTATCTCTGTTCAGGGAGAAGGTGTAACCACAAACAACACAGATCTAAATAATATGATCTATAGAGACGCAACCAGAAGAGTTCTGGAGACTGGATCTAGGCAAGCAGATCAACCTTCTCGAGAGAAGATAGTAGAAAAGGACTCTAAAAACAATAATAAATCCTCAGAACCACAGATACAAACTGACAGTCCAACCTCCAAACCGAATCCTACCAATCGGAAAACACAGGATGGGGAAGATAGGTCTAGAGCGAGAGTTGATCCAAGTCAACAATCCAAACCTACAGTCGCAGAGAGGAGAGACGAGGAGCAAACAGGTAGAAAACAACCAAAACCAGATACTGCAAGATCAGATATAATTAGAGATCTATATTCCAAACTCAATCCTACTGATCGGAAGAATGTTACTGATGCAATTCAGAATCTACTGAATGGAAAATACTCTTGGATATGGTTTGGAGTTAGGAAGAGTGATCTTCAGACGATTCAGAACTGGTTCAGAGAGAATTTCGGGGATAGGTATGTGCTTAGAGTGATAGAAGATAGGGGAGAGAGAGTTAGAGTGAGAGTTGATCCGAATCAACAATCCAAACCTACAGTCGCAGAGAGGAGAGACGAGGAGCAAACAGGTAGAAAACAACCAAAACCAGATCAACCTAAGCCTACAGTCCCAGAGAGATTAGATACTGTTCCAGAGAGAAAAGATACTAGACAGGAGAGAGATAGAATCGATTATGGAAAACAAACAATTCCTAATACACAGCAGCCTGAGAGACAGAGGCCTGGAACCTTAGAACTTACAGGGATGACTCTAGAGAGAATTGATAACATCAGGGAGTTTTCACGTCGCTATGCAGATCTATTGAAGTCCCGATCAATAGATCCTAAGTATTTGGGGATGGCAAGAGAATTGTTGTCGAAATATTCTGAAAAAGACATATATTCTATGCTTGGTCTAGATCCTGATCAGATGATAAGAAATAGAGCGATGTTAGAAAGAACAGACAGGCTCACTGGTAGAAAAGGGATCAGTCCAGAGGAACATTTAGCAATAGTTCTGATGGCTGGAAATATAGGAAGTAACAGAGAAAACACTGACTCAGCAATCCTATCTCAAGGGGAAAAGAAATCCATCATGGTTGAAGGCATAGAGATTGGTCTAACTCTTAGAGAGAACAGATTGAGAGTAGAGACTCCATCAGGAATATCTGTAATAGGTCTGGGAGATATGGATCAAGATGCTGTTCCTGTGGTTGTTGTAACAGGTTCAAAAGCAGAGGTAGTAATAATAGATCCAAATAGACTTGACGTGCTAGCAGATCTACAGAGTCGAGGGAATGTATACCTCATGAACATCAACAGAACAGATAGATCGGTAAATGTATCTTTGATTTTGCTAGATAGATTGGAAAATCTTGGATATAACAAGAATGATACAGTTGAAACCACTGTGCCTTTGGATGAGATTATCAGTAGGCTAGGGATCCCTAGCTGGATGGGTGATGTTGTGAAAAACGTCGATAGGAATCCTGAAAGGATAGATCCAAACTCTGTAAATGAGAGTCTGGAATCCTACTATAACCGTGAGGAGATAGAGTTGCTGAGGAAGGTATATGATATGTATTTTGCAAACAGAATGAGGTGGGAGGATTTCTCAAGACTCTCTGTTTATTACTTCCAAAAACCTGTAGATGATATTGAGGTGAGATGAGATGGTTCAGTTAGTGGTTGTGAATGAACCAGTTGAAATATACCTTACACCTACAGATCAGAGGACAAACGAGCAAGGGGTGAAGGTGTATAGAGATAGAGACGGGAGATGGGTTGATATCAGAGATACAGATAGGATCTCTCCTGGAATGTTGGTTAGTGTAGATGGGATTGTGTATAGAGTCAGTGAGAACAGAACAGAATTTACTGTAACATTGTATAGGAAACACAACCTACCAGATGGTAGATATCTGTTAGAATTCCCTGGTAAACGTTATATGCTGGTGGAAAAGAACACGGTATCTATGATCAGTGGAGGAAGATTCAGAGATCTCTCAAGCAAGGCTACATCTGTAGAGGTTGAATTGCAAATAAGTAGAAAGATCATCGATAGGAACAGGGAGATAAGAGCAAAACAATCTCAGCCTGAGTCTAGATCAGAACCTCAGATGAATAGAGATACCCCACAGAACTCTCAACAACCAAAACCCTCTGATTCTCAGACTGGTAGAGGCAGAGAACAGGAGCAAAAACCAGAACCCCAGCAAACTCCAAAACCATCCCCTCCTCCCCAAACCACAGGTGGGCAAGGGAGAGATCAGTCAAATAGAATTAGAAGGGAAGAACTCCTGCTCTTCACTACAGGAGCAAGAGTGATCAGTGGATTGGATTTTCCAGATGATAGAACAGCGTATGGAAAGAGATTTAGAGATTGGATAGATGCAGCAAATCGTGTGACGGGTGGTAAGTTCCTCAGAGAACTCATCAGGGCAACTGGTCTTAGCGAGAACAATCTGAGATCTCTAGAGAACTTAACTCTAGGTGAGATCCTAGAGGCAAGAAATGATCTATTCAGAATCTTGAGCAAGAGAGATATCACTGAGGAAGATATCCGAGCACTTAGGAGTAAGTATTCTGATGCTCTTCTCACACTCCTTCTCAGAACCGTCACTGGAGACAGAGAGCTAAGTGTGAATAGTCTGAACGAGATAGTTAGATATCTCAACTCAGATGAATACAGAGCAAGGAGAGATGAGATAGGTAGAATATCCAGAACAGCAGGTCAACTATTGGATCAGAAGAATGTTATTGAGAGGTATTATTTCATGAAACATGCTTGGCCTGCAATTCAGCAGATGCAAGGTATGAGATATGTAGATCGAAACAACTTCGACGAATTCAGATTGGATAGTGATTTGGGTAGAAGGACTCTGGAGACATTCCTCAGAGAGAGATCCGCAAATCCATATTTACTCTATAAATACGGATTACCTTTCCTAGTGAATACCACAAGATCCTACGATAACCTCATGGCAATGTTAGATGTTGTGGAGCAGGTGAACAGAGGAATTGCTAATGCATCTGATGGGTTTGGATTGAACAGACTGGAACAGCACAGATATTACACCATGGAACTACCTAGAATAATAGCATCAATATACTCTAACTATGCAGCGGCTCTGCAATCTAGAGTAGGAAGTACTATAGCAGGCCTTGAGAATTTCCAGAGGAATCTAATGAGATATACTTCAAGCCCTTCAGGATTGAGTTTTGATGAGTTGAGGAGTGTAGGCGAGCTAATAGATGGATTTGTTAGATCAGGACAGGAGTTCAGGATACCTACTGATTCATTTAATACTAGAGGAAATACTCGAGCATCTCCATTGTTGACAAAACCTGATATAGATCTAGTGAAACAGGGTATAATACAGAACGTCTCCTCTCTAGCAACTAGATATAACAGAGGTGCAGGATATTACTTTAACGTAAGTAATGAATGGTTAGGTATATATGGTGAGCTGTTCT
The DNA here is from genome assembly GCA_025058915.1 of Microcaldota archaeon. Taxonomy (GTDB): domain Archaea; phylum Micrarchaeota; class Micrarchaeia; order Anstonellales; family J096; genus JAADEL01. The sequence goes on from JANXEC010000001.1 coordinate 19,976, forward strand.
ATGAATCCACAGAACGATCTGGATCTGGTACAGGGAGAGTGGAACTGAGAGGAACTGTGTCTAGAGTAGCATTAGAGGCGAATGGTTCTACCTTGAGACTAATAGCGAGAGATCTGGAAGTATTAGGGAACAGAACAAGTGCTAGTGTTGCAATATCTCCAGAACGAGTCTCTGGAGAGATAGAGGCTGAATTGGATCAAGTGTTTGGAGGAGCAAATGTAGGAGTAGTGTTTGAGAGATCTGGAGAAAATTTCAGAGGGATTCTGTACGCGAAAATAGATGGAAATTGGTATAGGATAGGTATAGTAGATAGATCATGGTTGATTGGTATGGATGTGGTTATACCTGGATTGGCAAATGGAATTCTGGATGTAAAGATAGGAGATAACAATAGAGTTGCTGGAGTGTTAGGCTTATCGATGCCACAACTATCTATATATACGAATCTAACAAATGAAGACCTAAATGCAATTGCCGCATATCTAATAGATGGGAATCAACTAGCTGTATCTTCAATACTCACCGGAGAGGTCAGAGCACCTAATCTGGTGTATGCAGGTTTCTACAACGGGAATGCATTTGTAGGTGGTCAGTACATAGGCAAGGATTTCGCAGTATCTGGTATGGGAGTGGTTGGTAGAGGAGTAGGCTTAGAATTGACGTTTGCTAATAGGAACATAATCCTATCTGGGAGTTATGCAAACTTTGGAAATCTATCTAGTATTGCTGCTGCTATAAGAGGGGAGATAGGGGGATATGATGGATTTGCTGCATTCGTGGCTTCAGGGGAGAGGATGTTCTTAGGTATAGGTGTATCTAACAACAACATGATGCTCCAAGCCTACAGGATGTCCAGAGTAGATCCATCAATATTTGGTCTGTATTCTGAATTCTTTAGAGATGCCACCACAGTTACAGGAGTATATGCTGCATTTGGAGGTAGAGGTTACGGAGAGGTGATTCTTGCTCATCTACCTCAAGAGGTTAGAGTGTTGATAGGTGGAGGGGTAGTTTTGGAGAGAGATACCGAGATAAGTGGAAGTATAGGAATAGGTAGTAGCCCTGTATATACATTGAGAGCAATTTTCCCAGTAGGAGTTTACATGGCTGCTCTGGCATATATGTATAAGTCTAACAAACATATATTCACTGCATCACTAGAGAATAGAAATTGGTTGTTTGGATTTTCATATAGTAATAACATGATCGGTATGAAGGTTAGATATGGTGATCAGGAAGGAGTAATAGAAGCATATGGAACTGTGGAGGAGGGTAGATTGGGAGGAGCAGGTAGTTATGGTCTCTATCTGAATGAGGGTATGTTCTTACAATTCACTGGAGCTACAGAGAACCTAACAGCATGGTACTTAGGTTTGGTAGCTAGGACTATGGGAGAGGGTAGATCTATAGAGATTGAATTAGGTGCGGGTGGATCAGGGGAGGCAAGAAGAATTAGACTCAGAGTAAGAGCTTTGTATGAATTCTAATATACATACCCATTCAGATTCCCAAATACTGGAGCGACTCCTTAGAGTAGATCTAAGTATTCGAGATGAAATTCTGGATCTGATAAATAGATACAACAACAGAGTGGATGACTCTAAGAAGGTGAGAACCAGAGAGAAGGAAGGTCAGGTGTATGTTGTTATTGATGATAATTTCATAGACTTTCTGAGGGCAACAGATATCAGACAGAAATACAATATACAATCTGAGAGAGGAGATATCTGGGTACTCAAGAGGAGAGATGAGGACAGAAGGCAAATAGGAGTAGAGGCTATTGCTGAGTTTGACAGTGGATTCAATCCTGGAGCAGAAATGTTCTACGAGGATCCATATCTAGGCAGGGTGGGATTAGGGATTGGGACAGGATTTTCCTTCCACGTGAATCAGTTAGGTATATGGTTCAGAAATGCTCAGATCGGACTAGGATTAGGTAGTATATTTCTCTCATCTAATGGAATTGGTGTAAATATACCTAGATTTGGATCTATATTGGATTTTCTAATTGCTATGGCTATGAATCCACTCCAAGAAGCTTTTACTAAAGGCAGTTTTGAAGAGGGAATTTTACATTTCCTTGGAGTAACTGATGAGGTTAGAGAGCGCTATGCGAGAGAAGGTCTCTTGGGGGGTGTAATTGGATGGTTTGAGGAGATAGGGAGAAGAATACTCAGGGTTTGGGATAATCTTTGGGAATCTGTGGATAATCTGATTAGGCTGTTCTCTGGTAAACCTAGAGAGTGGGAGTTAGGGATTGAGGGGGGTATTATTATGTTCTTCAGAGCAATAAACTCTATGAGGAAACATAATTTCCACGAGGCCGAGCACATAATGCAAGGTATAATGAATTCAAAAGACTCTCCTCTGTGGATCAGAGGTCTAGTGAAGAATCTAGAACATTCATATTGGAAAGAGAGGACAAAACCTTTCAGTTCTCCGTTTACTGCTCTTGACAGTCTCTTTCATTCGAATAGGATCAAGGAACTGAATGAGAGATTTGAGAATGCTGAGAGAAGGATAGAGACTGAGGATTTTAAGAAATTAGATAGAGATGGTAAAAGAGAATATATAATCAATCTCTTCTACGTGCTGTTTGCTCAGAGAGACTTTAATCCAAGCGAAACGATCAAGAATCTACCTCATATATTGGGATATCTGATCGAGACAGGAGACATATCTAGTATTGTGTTTCTTGCCCAGATGCTCTCCTCATCACCACATAGATTCAAGATCAGAGAGTGGAATGAAATTCATAATGAAATCTCCAAAATCTATCTATCATCACGTAGTATATCGACAGATTCTGTATTAGCAGACAGGGTAAACGATTTCATAGCAGCAAAACTCTTTGAGATAGGATTGAGGCCAGAACTAGCTGATCGGATTGTCTCAGATATGTTCAGAAAGCTATCTTATTCTAGCGAAGAGACTAAGAGGAATGCAGTACCTATAATCAATAACATCTTAGATTCTCTAAGAAGTATATCGATATTTGATCCTAGGATAGGTATGTTAATGTATGTACCTTTTCTATCTCTATCCAAAAAGTATGGGTTCTTTGAAGGTTCTATCACAGATCATATATCTAAACTGCCTAGATCTTTCAATCCAGAGTTCGGTGTGAGTGAGATAGCTGGAAGAAAAAATCAAGTAATTTTCTCTGGACTTGTATCTAGATACACCACAGAAGGTATGCAGGTAATAGATAGATTGATCAACAATCTCAGGAACTATGCAGATAATCAGTCTAAAGAACTCAAAAACGCAATAACAACAGATATTGAATATTTGGCGGTGAATGGATGGATTATTCATATGTATAGGTATCTTGGAGATCCAAGAGTATCAAGGGTAGATGAAGATACGTTAGGTATTTTAGGTTATATTGCAGGATTCAGACAGAGCTATCCCAACATAAAAGACGAGAGATTGAGGAGAGGTTTTAATTTATACATGGATGAGATTTTAAGAGAGAGAACCACTACACCATTGAATAATTCCGCTCAACAGAACCAAACTCAACCATCTACACAACCTCAAGCAACACAATCAAGATTGCAGGAATCTACATCTAAAGTACTCACATCTTTTCAATCATCAAATCTAGTTGAGGTATTGAGGAAAGCTCGTGAAGTGGCAATTGGGAAAAAACCCAAACCTAACGATGAAAAGTTCGCAGAATTCTATAAATATGTAAATGATAATTACAACAGAGAAGATGAGCAAGGTTCTTTCAATAGGATCTTTGGAGACAAGAATAGTAAGTGGTTGTATGATCTGTATATGTCTCTTAGAAGAATGTACCCAAACCTAAATCCTATTCTATATATTACGATGATACTGTATGAACTCAATAGAATCAACCAAAACAACGATAAAACTCCATAAGTACAGAAAGAGTGGAGAGACACTAGCCAAGATCATATCTAGGAGATGTAAGATCGATGAGAATGTTAGAGACAGAATAGTGGATTTTGTTGTTGATCTAGCTAGAGCAGATGAATTAGTAGAAAGAATAGTAGATGAGCGAGATCTAAATAGACGCAGAGATTTGTACAGAGACACTCTACCTTACATAAGGAAATATACCGGTATGTCATACTCAGGAGTTCTAAGGTTGTTCCAGGCGGATCTCCGCTGGAACAGAAACAGAGATGTGAGGAGTTCTGTAGAACTATCGAGAGAGATATATAGATTCATATATAATAACATTACACATTTCTATGATAGAGATGTAGAGAATCTAATAATACTATCAAATCTATTAGATGATCTATTTGACATATGGAAAGACAGGAGATTCAGTATGATCCACATGCTGGATTTAGTCTACAACATAACTGTCTATTCATTATATAGTATAGGAATAATTCTGAGGAATATCGATCTGCTAGGTGAATTGGTACTGAATGTTAAGTATATATTCAGAGGAGGGTTTGAGAGTGAGAAGCTAAAAAATACTGAAATCGATATTAGAGAGCTAAGATATTAAAAAATAACCATAGATCAACTAAGTATGATAACAACGAGACAAGGAGATTCTGGATTTACCTCCATAATGAATAGGAGGGTCAGGAAGACAGATCCTACTATAAAACTGATAGGAAAAATAGATGAATTGATATCGATTTTAGGATACATCAAAACCAAGATGAAAGGGGATGAACTAGATGAATTACAGGAGCATCTGAAGAAATTGCTGAATGAATTATCATATGAGAGAGATATAGAAAGATCTATGATAGAGGATCTGGATCGTAAGATAGATAATCTCGAGAGATCGATCACCATACAACTCAATAGGTTTGTAAAGCCAAAAGGAGAATCAGCAATACTACACTACCTCAGAGCTCTCGTTAGAGAGACGGAGATCTATGCATGGGAAACGAATTTTGTAAACATATCAATATACATGAACAGACTATCTGACTACATATTTCTCTTGGCACTAGATGAGTCCATCAAGAGAGGAGAATTCGAATACTTCAGATCATAGATCTCTGATATCTTCATAGTCAACGTTCATTGAGTATCTCTTCATAATCTCGTCTTTAGATAGTTGCTTGAGCAGTTCAGATATCTTCTCTCTGCTGAACCTGAGCAGATCATCGTATGGTAGATTCTGCATCATCCTCTTGAGAACTTCCTTTATAGCTCTCTTTGTTATCTTCCTATCTCTATATAACAACAACACCTGTTCTAAGAGATGATCCTCAGGCTCCCTCCCAAGTTCTCTCCTCAGAGACGTTACTGTATCTTCTATCGTTACTGCAACTGTCTTTGGATCTATATACTTCAGTCTCTGGTACAAATGGAATCTTCTGTTCCATAGTATTCTACTAGCAAGTTCTCTGTTCAACTCTTTAGTGATCTCATTAATTATATCCTTCACATCCCTAAATCTGTCCACATAGGTAGGGGTGTCTATGATCGGAATGTCTGTCTCTGGATACATCCTAGCTGCCCCAGGCAGAGGTCTCATGAACTCAGTGGATCCGTCCTTCAGAGCCCTCCTGGTTTCTTTTGGCACGATGTCCATCTTAGATCTATCGTAGAGATACCTAAGTGACTGAATCGCTCTCTTCTCACTATCGATCACCATTACCCATCCATCTGATCTAACATGATTCTTGAGATCCTCCAAACCATACTTTTCAGATTCATCGCTGTGTATTATTCCTCTGACTCCTCCCAACTTGGCATAGTCGGATAGCTCACTGCCATATCTCCTCATACCTATAGTTCTACTGAACACACCAGAGTAACCAGGATATCTCAATAGAAATGCTCTACTCTCTCTTGAGAAGAACTTCTGGAGCTTGGGATTGCTCTCTACTAAAGAAGTAACATCAATTGGATTGAATTCAGGTATTCTGTAGAGATCTTTTTCCTTGAGGTAAGATATCAGAGATATGAGATCAAGCTGCCTCCTTCTCTCATTCTCTATCCAGACTGGTATCATCTCTAACTCCTGAGCACCTTTTATCTCTACTCTGTTACCTCCCTCAACACTCACATTTAGATCTTGCCTAATACTACCTATGCCTCTGGCAACCTTGCCAGTCATTCTGAGTATTAATCCTATATGCTGAGCCACAGCCTTCGCCTCCTCTCCGTCTCTGATGTCTGGGGAGGTGGATATCTCCAGTAGTGAGATCCCTAATCTTGAGAGATGGTATTTTCTATAATCATCTGTACTCTCAAGTATATCTGCACTCTCCTCCTCGAGACAGAGAGTATCTATTCCATATCTATTTCCATCTATCTCTATAAATCCATCCACTCCTACTAGTGCAGTACGTTGAAATCCAGATGTGTTGCTTCCATCTACGACTATCTTTCTCATGAATCTCAATCTCCTAAGTACATACATGTTCAGTGTCTTTGCCACACCCACAGCTATCTCTAGACTCTGAGGGTTTGGTAGGTGAGGTGGCTCCTCATCCAATTCCACTAGACAACATCCATCTCTAGAACCCACATACAAATTCTCCTTACCTTTACCTATCTCCAATCTAGCAGCCTCATCAGTCTCACCTGTTTCTGATGCAGTTAGATTCAATGATCTGAATACAGTGAATTCTTCTGAATCATCCTCATAGCTGCAGTTGCAGAACAGCTTGTAGGGTAATCTCTGATGTATCTCTAGACCTATCTTCATACATTCCTTATCTATAGATGGTTTTTAAATCTTGTTGTTAAAATAGAACTATGATAACTCTGACAGACACAAAGGCGTTCAAGAATGTACTGAGGATGATAAGAAAAATATCCAAAGAGGCAGGAGTGATGGTTGAGTCAGGTAAATTATCAATCGCAGCAATATCCCCTTCAAATGTGGCATTTCTAGAACTGTCTAGAGAGTTTGAGGGAGAGAAAATGATGTTTGGAATCGAAGATGTGAGTGTTCTCGAGAGATTGTTACCAGACACAGGAGAGGCCTATATAGAATTATCAAACAATACACTTAGGTTGGAAGTATCATCTAAGAGGAAAAAAGCCTTGGAATTGAAAGTTGGAGAGTACAACAGGATCTCACTGGAATATGACCCTATAAACAGATTCAGAATCCCTAGTGATCTAATATCCGAGATAGTAGAGGATGCTGGTGCTATTGCAGATTATATAGATATATCTCTCTCACCAGAGAGAGTTGTATTTGGAGCTCAGAATCAATATGCAACAACCAAATACAGCATAGACATTACACCTGAAATATCAGATATGAACATCAGAGATACATTCCACTCAAAAGTGTTGATAGGGTACTTGAAGATACTAGGTGAGGCAAACGGAGATATAACTATAAGAATGAATCCTGGTAAACCTCTGCTCTCAGAATTCAAATATCATGGGTTTGATGGAAAACTATACATAGCTATTGCAGGAGAGTAACACATCACAGGAACGATCAACGTAGCGGATGTAATTTTCAGAGTCTTTCATCAATGGTATTGCAGGGGGTGGGATTTGAACCCACGAACCCACAACGGGACCAGGTCTTAAGCCTGGCGCCTTTGACCAGACTTGGCTACCCCTGCATCAATTTAAAAAATTAGCAGAAGAATTTAAAAACATGAGACTTAAGACTCTGAGATTGAAATACTTCAAATCGTTTAGAGATGGAAACATAGTCTTTAACTCAGATATAAATGTTATCCTAGGTCCAAATGGATCTGGTAAGAGTAACATATGTGATGGCCTAAAGTTTGTACTAGGTGAGAGATCTCTCAACAACCTTAGGGCAAAATCCTCTAGAGATCTGATCTATCAAGGTGCTCAGGAGGCTCATGTGGAGGCAGTTTTAGATGATAATGGGAACGAAATAGTATTAGAGAGAATCATAAGAGATGATAAGAACATATATTATATCAACTCCAAGAGACTGACATATGAAGAATACATCAACGAGCTCAGCAAACTCCAACTAGGAAATTCATATAGATTCTTCATAATGCAGGGGCAGGTGGAGAGAATAATAGGGTTGAGTAAGAAGGAGAGACTCCAACTCCTCTATGACGGAGCAGGTGTCAATCAATTTGAGAACAGGAAGGAAGAAGTTATTGAGAACATAAGGGAGGTAGATCAGAAGATATCTCAACTGTCTCTAGTGGTAGGGGAGAAGATTAAATACTTAGAGGAACTCAAGACAGAGATGGAACGGGTAGAGAGGTATAGAGAGATACAGAATAGAATAGATGTGTTGAGAAACAGCATAATGTACAGAGAATATTCCAGTAGAATCAGAACTCTAGAGAATCTCAAAAACAAGATGGATGAGATAATGAATAGACAGGAGGAAATGAAGAGAAAGGCTGAAGAATTAAGAGGGAAGATTGATGAAATAAATAGGGAAAGAGAGAGAATCACAGAGGAACTCACCTCAGGGCAGAGTTCCAAAGCCCTGATAGAACTTACTGAGCAGCAGCAGGCTCTAGAGAAGAAGAGGGAGGAATTGATGAGCTACCAGAGGATTCTATTTGAGAGAAATAAAATGTACAATAGTATGTTATCAAAGAGACAGGAATTGGTCAGTGCTATTGAGGCTCTGAAGTCTAAAGTGAAAAATGTAGATGTGGATGATATTCAGAAATACCTAGATGAACTCAAGATTATAAACACAGAGAAGAATACTATTGAGAGTGAATTAGCAAATATAATGGTTAAGTACAGAGAGTTCACTGATCTTAGAAGTAATATTGATGAGCTGAACAGACTGAAAGAGGAGCAGGCAAGGTTGAGCAGAGAGATAGTTGAGAGTTACAGAAGAGACAATGAATTGTCTAAGATGCTGAAAGAAATAGATGAAGAGCTTAGAAGGTTAGAGAGGGAGAAGGATACATATCAATTCCAATCAAATATATCCGCCCTAGATACTTTTGTGAAAGATCTCAAGGGAAATGTTGAAGGAGTGTATGATCTCGTGATAAACCTGATAAGTTTTGATCCAAAACTCAGAAACGCAATAGATGCATTTGGAGTGAGGCTACTGAATATAGTTGTTCAGGATATTGAGGTAGCAAAGAGACTGAGAGATATAATAAAGAACACTGGATTGAGACTAGGGAGAATATCCATAATCCCTCTGGATCAGCTGAATGTTCAGAGTTACAGGAATGTGAACATAGGTCTAGGACTATTGAAGACACATGTACAGATAGATAGGGGATTAGAGAGAGTTCTGGATTATGTCTTCGGAGATGTAGTTTTGGTTAATGATTTCGATGAGGCTAAGAAGTACATTGGGAAATACAGGATGGTGACTCTAGACGGGGAATTCTTTGATATGACTGGAGTAGTAAGTATAGGTTATCAGGGATCTAGTGTCTCTGCTGCTAGGGTGTATGCAGAGATAGTAAAGAGAATAGAGGAGCTCAGAACTAAGAAAGAGAATGTAGTTGCTGAGAGGGAGAGGATACTATCAAAGATCTCTGAGATGAGAGAGAGGAAGGCCCATGTGGATAGTAGAATAAATCTGATGAGTGTAAATATATCTGATAGAGATTTAGAATCAATGAGAGATACTATAGAGAGATTACAGAGGAGGAAGGAGGAATTGACTAGGAGGGGGGCAGAGATAGAGGAGATGCTAGGGAGATACAAGGAGAGAGTGAAACATGCAGAGGAGGTGGCTGCATACAGGAGAGAGTTAGAGTTAAGATCACAGGAACTAGAGAATCTAGACAGAGGAATAGCAGAATTAGACGCAGAGATCAAGGAGCTGAACCTGAAAATCAGACAGATGAGCGATGAGGTGAGAATAGCTGAACTATCTGTTGCACAGAAGAGGAGAAAATACATGGAGATAGATGCAAAGGCCAAGGAGAAACTGGAGATCAGCAAGGCTAAGGAAGAGGAACTCAAACAGTTAGGTATTGAACTCCAGAGGGTTTCTGAGGAATTAGCTCAGATGGAGAGACTCTACTACAGATATGAGAAAGAGAGGAGTAACATAGAGGTGGAACTTAGGAATATATCATACAGACAAGATATACCTGTGATCGAGGGAAATGTTGATAGTATGAAAGAGGAACTCATGAAATTAGAGGCAGAATTAGCAACCTTCGGAAACATGAATTTCAAAGCCAAAGAGATGTATGAGATGCTAAGTGTAGATATAGGTGAATTAGATCAGAAGATCTCAAAGCTGAGGCAGGAGAAGGAAGAATTGATAAATATAATAAACGAATTGGAAGCAAAGAAGGAGATACATTTCAGAGAGTTCATATCAAGAGTGAATGCTAGATTTGGTGAGTTGACTCAAACAATACCTGGATTCGGACGTGCGGATATAGAATACACTGGAGATGATGTGATCATCTCTCTAACTAGAGATGGTAAGAAAGTCAGGCTGGAATCCCTATCAGGTGGTGAGAGATCTCTACTGGGACTGTTGTTGATATTTGCCATGAATCAGGAAAATCCATTACCGATTGCAGTGTTCGATGAGGTGGATGCTGCTCTCGATAGGATGAACAAGGAGAGACTCAAAGAATTCATAAAGATCCACTCTGAGAGGACTCAGTTCATAATAGTCACACACAGTCAAGATGTTGCAAGGGTTGGCAAGAACATAATAGGAGTATCAAAGAGCAAAGATGGTTCTAAGTTAGCGCAAATATCTCTATAGACGCCCCGGCCGGGATTCGAACCCGGATCACAGGCTCGACAGGCCTGTATGTTAGCCCTTACACCACCGGGGCTTGTGGGCCTGGTGGGATTTGAACCCACGACCTACGGCTAGCTTAGACAGAGTGTCCTATAAGACCGTCGCTCTGCCTAACTGAGCTACAGGCCCTGTCTATTCATATTCTGACATACAGTTTTAAATCTTTCCATGTTTTAGATCCTAACAAAAACTTGAATTTAAATATATTTCCTCAGAGATAATCAAGGATCTTATTATACGTAAAAAAGGAGAAGGTATAGCCGATTTACACAAGGCTCTTATTAGAAGTATTTTAAATGAATTAAGTGTACGTCCTACACACATACACCTATTTCCTATAATGTGGAGAGAATTGATTGACAACATAAATTCTCTAGAACGGATGGATATCAAATCAATCGATCCAATCCATATTGTCAGCAAGCAGCCTAATTCTGAGCATCGGCAACATAATAGAAATCCTATCCGTATAGAACACCAAAGTCCAAGACATAATAAACAACCGAAATTAGGCACGGGAGAAATGATCTTAGAAATATAGTGGGGAAGATTTTTGATGATGAAAAAATCCTGTATTGGTTCCTTTCGAAGAGAATTATGCAAAGAATATATTGGATTCTCAGAACAACCACACATATCCTAACAATCCAGAATCACGCCTAGGTATAACATAAAACCATTGAGGTTGCCCATCTACACAATACGGAGCAAAAGATATCTCACAGACGATCAGGCAGATGAATTCTTCAAGAATAGAATAATAGTTGAGGAGAAAATGGATGGGACATACAGAATGTATAGACTAGAGAATTTTCTGCTGCACTTTGAGGATCTACTAGAGAGAACAGAATCGAAGTATTTAGCAAATTAGTTGAAACATACCTCTCAGAATAAGATAGAGGGCGTTGTGTTCAAGATAGATGCTGATATCAAGTTGGATAGTGATGTAATTAACTACATTCTATTTGATTCTACACCCAACTAGAGTGAGACTATAATATTCATAATCGCGATAGAACAAAACTCTGGTGATTGAGAGACTCTGGTTTGATCCTCTACAATCATCACCGTACTGATATTGATTTCCATGTTGATATACTACATACAGGCTTAGATTGAGCCTATGTCTCATGCTCAGACTTCCGAGTTTGAGATTTATGTTGTTTTGAGATTGGGGGTTCTCCCTGAGCATTCCTCTATCATCTAGTATCCCAACCACTGGATCCGATGAGAATAGCTCTCTAGATGCATCGTGGAAGGACATCTTAAACATCTCGTAATCATATATAGAACTTAGGTTGGAGGCATTCAGTATGAGTATTACAGTGCCAACTATAAGGATGAAACCTACCACAGACATCATCAGATCAAAACTCAGTATCTGTCCTCTCATAAGCCTCACCTTACATATACCGTACCATTCTCTATACTAATTATATATCTCCTACCAGATACTAATGTTACTGTTTTGTTAGCATCACTTATGGTATACGAGAGTCTAATAGGAAATGCATAGGTTATGTTCCTACTTAATATCACAAACACTGTTGCAGATGTATGATCATTATGAGATCTGTTCATGAATATATAATAATCATCTCCAGCTATCTTGGGGGGTAAGTAGAGCTCTACATAACTATTATCCCCTACTCTGTTCAGTGATGTGTACTTCGATTCTATGTAGTTATGGAATATATAAAGATTGTATCTCAGACTCTCTTTCTCTCTTTCCTGTATGTAGTTGAATATCATCAATATCACTGCAGCTACCCCTATGAGTAGGACTATATAGTAGAACAATCCCTCTATGCTAGCCTGTCCATTCATCTAATGCTCACCTGTAGTTGATATGCTGAGCAATTCACGAAGAATTTGAATGATCTTCCTCTCTGTGAATTCTGAGAGTTTGTGAAGAATGTAACGTTCTGAAAATATACAGTTCCTATGCTACCATTCAGATAGTTTGAATTATTATAGAATTCTACCTCATCCCCAAAATCATGTGTGAATTCGGCTCTGAACCTTTGACAGTTGTGGTAAGATATTCTTTTGAGTTCCTCTACTCTGTTGTAAAATTCATACACAGATGCTGAACTGGGCTGGATATCTTGTTTCACAGCCAGAAAAGATGCAATTGCCATTAGAGACAGCATCAGTATCACACCAGCTAGCATTATCACCTCTATTCCTACCTGTGCTCTCAAAGGATTCACCTCTGATTTGTGAGTAGATCCTGAATACCCAAAACAGATGCTATTGATGTAGATATTTTGGTTGCATTCCTGTCATCACACTGACCCAATACTTTACAACCTGCTAATCCCCGAATCTTCATGATGTTCTGACCCATCCCCATCATTCTCTCATTTAGCAATGATGAAACCCCTGACATCAGAAAGTCATCTTCTATTATGAGTATATCTATTCCGTATGGAGATCTAAGACGCTGGGCGTTGTTAAAGAATCTCTGAACATATGAAGGAGCATTGTTAGGTAGTTTGAAATAGTATCCACAATTCACAAAATCCCTGATACTCTCTACCCTGTATAGAATCATAGGAGATGCATATTTACTCTCAGGCATTCCTATAGGATTGTTTGTGATTATTAGAATGGTCGGATTGTTCTGATCATTCTCATCTAGGTTTTGGATCGTTGATGATACTGCAATCCAGTTCTTGTTAGTAGGATATCTAGATGGTAGTCTCTCACATCTATATCCGATAATGATTTGATTGCCATTCTCGTCATATCCGTACTCAGGTATCTCTTCATGAACAATATCATTGAATATATTCTCCTCTGTATCAACGCCAGGAGGTAATGGTGTTGGAATCGATGGATTGGAGTTTCTACATCTCTCAGTCGTTCTGTATTGGAAGTTTGTTATTATAATACCATCCACCATCGGATGATCTTTGTATTGAGATACATAACTCCAATCTCCTATCAGTATGTTCGGTTCATCTCTGTTCCTTATCTGGTTTATATCATTATATACCCTACCATACACCCAACCCTGACCGAACAATCCATTTACAACAACACTTACTGTTGGATTGTCTCTAACTATTATTGTTGGATACATTCCTCTTAGATCTACTCTCTGTATGTGAGCATATCTCAGGAACAATGGGTCTGGCATTCCATCTATTTTGAAATCAATATCCCTCCTGGATATGTTTAGGATCTTTCCACTCTTGTTGTAAACATCGTATATCTGGATCTCTATGCTATAATTATATCTTAGCTTATTGTAATCCACCTGAGCTATTGAGAAATTACCCAGTATGTATTCCACTATTACCCCTTTAGTTGCTGCATATGCTTTTGTTCGGTTGATGAAACTCTTCACATTTATAGGAGAATTCAATCCTGAGTTTCCAACAAAGTACGATCCACTTGCAGAACCCTCCAACACAAGATCTCTAAGAATATCAGAAAATTTTGATTCTGAAAATGGCTCTGATATAGGATATTGCGCTGTATGATTAGTCAGTAGAAGTAGGTTGTATTTTATAGATATATTGATTAGATTATCGATTAGATCTGGGTTGAATGATTCCATAGTGAATGTAATTGCCTCGGATCTGAACATCTCGTTGTAATGTTCGTTTATGTTTCTGTTCGACTCTGCGTTCAGATAGATTGTGATAGATACTCCAACTAGCAGTAAGAATCCAAACAGAGTGTAGATATATCCTCTCATCTGCTCACAATCACCTGAACATAACCATAATTTACATAATTCATATAATTGTTCAACACATCACTTAGATTTCTTGATGAATGTACACTACATCTGTATATCTCTCTTCCATTTCTATCTCTGTTATTACAGGTCCTATAGTAATATTGAGGTACATCTGTTATCATTGATGTTATCTCTTGAGCTACTGGTATGGACGCAGAAACTACCACATCCCCTAGTTTCCCTCTGGAACAGACTCTCTGATCATTTAGATACACTTCGTAGCTGTATTGATTGGGGATAACTGTATTCAATAGGCTGCAATCAGCTCTGATCATGTATACTCTAGCTGCATCCTCTGCAATCTGCTGTAGAACCAGAAGATCGTATGAGTAGGAAGAGTTCGAGATGTTCGAATAAACTAATATCGCAACCATTATTATCATAATAGCTGCTATTGTTATGTCGTATGTATAAACTACCCCCCTCATTGATCTTATTTATACTTCATCTTTATTTAAAGCTATCTTTTTTTTAGACAATTATGAACACATAAATGTTTTTAAACTTTATTTCATAATAATTATCATGGCAACCGTTGTTTTGGATCATGGATCTAGTGGAG
>JANXEC010000020.1 GCA_025058915.1 Microcaldota archaeon
AAAGAACATGAGATAATTCTGATAGACAGGAATGATAGTCCTGGAGGGAGAGCTAGAGAGTTGAAGATTGGAAACTATAGATTTGATAGAGGGCCATCATGGTATATAATGCATAGACTCTATTCCAACTTCTTCTCTCAAATAGGCAACCCTGAGATCACTCTTATTCCTCTGAAGAGATCCCTCAGAGTATATAGCAACAATGGTTTTATCGATCTCTATCCTGATGATCGGAAGAATGCTGAGATATTTGAGAGACTAGAGAGAGGAGGTGCTGAGAAATACAGGAGGTTCATGAGTAGGGCTAAGAGCCTGTATGAGAGAACCATGAGGCACATCTATGATGATTATCGCTCAATATCCCCATCTCTCCTAAGTCTGATCGGATCTAATCTAGACCTATTGTTAGAGAACACAGATAGTTATGTGAATAGATTCTTCAGTAGTGAGATAGCTAGGAACATCATGAAATTCCACTCTGTATTCTTAGGTGATGTGCCATGGAAGATTCCTGCTTTCTACATCCTTCTCATACCCTCCTATCTATCTGAGAATGTGATGTATCCTAAGGGAGGGATGTACAGGATAGTAGATGCTCTGTGGAGCTCTATAGAGAGAGTTAGATTCTTCCCAAAGGCAACAGCTACTGAGCTGAAGATCCAAGGGGATGTTGCAAAAACACTCAAGATTGGAGGAAATAACAGGGTCGTTGAGTTGGAGAGAGGGAAGATACTGAAAGATCTAGCTCTCGATAGAGATGAGACGGAGATAGAGGGAGATGTGTTCATCTTGAATAACAGGAGAGATGTGTTGAGATACATAGGGAGGGAGGTGAGGCAGTATGGAGATCGTTCTCCTATAGGGGTTGTATTGGTGTATTTGGGGATAAGGACAGATAATAATAACTTAGAGCATCATAATATATACTTCAGTAAACAGCTAGATGCTCACTATAGGGCTATCGATAGAACTCAGAACATACCTGATGATTTTTCATTCTATTTCCACATTCCATCTGTAACTGACAAATCCTCTGCTCCAGAGGGAGCCCATTCTGTAATGCTCCTCATCCCTGTTCCAAAGGCTCTGGAGATAGATTCTAGGTGGATAGCAGAGAGAGCGATTCGGAAGTTGAGGGAGTTGATAGGGGATTTTGAGATAGAATGCAACATGATAGTATCTCCTGAAGATTTTCAAATGAGCTATTTAGACAGGAGTTCATTTGGATTGTCCCATACTCTATTCCAATCAGCGATGTTCAGATCCAAGAACTATGCAGAGAACGTCAAGAATCTGTTCTATGTGGGTCAGAACACAAATCCTGGAATAGGGGTTCCATTAGTTCTCTCCTCGGCTATTATAGTGAAGAATCTAATATCTGAGCTAAAGTAGGAAACTTTTTAAAATAGAATGATGTTAAAAAAATAATATGAATATTGAAACCATAGACATGGAGATTCCTGAGTCATCTAGCATAATAATAGGTCATTCGCATTTCATAAAGACAGTCGAAGACATATATGAGACTTTCATAAATACAAATCCTAACATAAAGTTTGGAATTGCTTTCAATGAGGCTAGTGGCAAGAGGCTGATAAGATATGATGGCAATGACCAGGAGATGATAGAAGTAGCTATCAGGAATGCTGAGAGACTAAAGGCTGGTCATACTTTTGTGATAATGATGAAAGGAGGATGGCCCATAAATGTTCTGAATTCTCTCAAGAGTGTTGTGGAGATATCTAGAATATATGCAGCAACATCAAATCCATTGAGAGTGGTTGTTGCTATCGATAGTGACAGGGCAGCGATACTGGGAGTTATGGACGGATATGTTGTTCAGGGAGTGGAGAGAGATAGTGATAGGGCTGAGAGGCATGCTCTCTTGAGGAAACTAGGATATAAGAGGTGAATGAAAATGGATCTAGATCTGAAGCTCAGAGAGCCCGGATTGGAGCAGAAATCAGAAACATTTGAGAGGTTCATGGAGAAATATGCAAATCAGATAGAGGAAATAAGGAAGAATGCTGAGCAGCAGTACAACACAGAACTATCCAAACAGGGAATACAAGAAATATTACTGCTGCTATGGCTCATAGAAGATAGTGATGTGAAGGTTCTTGAGAAATTCAGAACACTCCTAAATAAACTGTTCAAGAAAGGTATCATAGAATCGCTCAAGAGATTTCTTATGCCCGAGAGGAATTATAAGAAGAGAAAAAGATGATATTACTCCTGGTTGGATTGGTTTTATCTTTTGCACTGTATCCACCTGGAGGATCTATTATAAGTACTCAACCAACATCTTTCTACGAAACTTTTTTTGCATTTGGCAGAGGCAGTTCTTGTGGATCGATTCAGCCTCCAGCAGCCAGTCTATCCTGCATTCTAACAGTATATGATGGGGGGTTCAAAAATTTTCCTGGTGGGTGTAGTTGGATTGAAACTAACTGCAGCTGTATAAATACTGGAAATACGACATGTACTAAATCCTTTTCATGCAGAGTTTCAATTCAAGTATCTGGTCTCTCTTCTGGAGAGGGATACGCTAACTTGAGTTGCGATCTTGGTTACGCTAGTAGCTCAAATCCTTTACTGTTTGACTTTAGGGATCCTGAAATATATGAAATGATTACCAATCCACCTTCACCTTTCTATCAGGAGCAGATTACATTTAGATATTGTGTTAGAGACGATAATCCTGATATAGAATGTAACATATCTCTCAATAATATAGTTATATCAACTGATCAAATATCCGGTAATAATGGTTGTATATCAAAACAAATCTCTCTGAACTGGGGAAACCACAGGATCTCTGTTAGATGTGCTGACAAGACAAGATATCCCCGTTGGATAGGACTAAAGAGGGTTTCAGAGAGATCTATCGATATTAGTCGACATACTACTCAGACAGCTTCTGTAAGTATCATTCAGCCTGAGGATCTATTTGCTACAAACAACACTACCACTAAACCAGTAGTTATAAAGTTTCGTGTAACAAATAGTCCAACAGAGAGATTGGATTGTAGAATAGTTGATGTTGATACCTCTGAGCCACTTGCAAATATTCATGATGTCCTCAACAACAGTGAGGTTACGTATAGAATACCAGAAAATATAGACAATGGTGTATACAAATACAGAGTGGAATGTACTGATAGGGGCCCTCGAAATGTAGGTAGATCTGAGATTAGGAGATTCATAGTTGATAGGGAACCTCCTGCTGTTAGAATAGTCTATCCAGTAGAGAATTCGCAAGTATATGATAATCCTGTGAATTTAAGAGGCAGAGTTGAGGATAGTATTCCAAGTCCAAACCAAGTAAATTGTACCTTTAGTATGAACCCTGGTTCATCAATATCCTTTCCAAATCAACCTCCTGTTTCAGATATTAGTCACCTAGTTAATCTAAATCCAAATTCTGATACTATCACACTATCCCTAACCTGTACAGACATGGCTGGTAATACGAATTCCACTACAGTTCGATTCAGATATGTAGATGGAGTTCCACCAACAATAAGACCCATCTTTCCAATAGGTACCTCTGTGAATACAGATACTACAGAGCTCAGGGTGGAGGTGAATGATGCAGGCTCATATACCTGTACATTCAATTGGACTAATCCTAGTGGTGTTCGACAGAATCGCCAAATATCAGGTACAGGAAACAGGATCCTAGCTGCCCAGATAGATACCAGTACCGCAGGAAACTATGTATGGAGTGTAGAATGTGTTGATGCTAAGGGAAACATAGCAAGAACAGATATGATGTATTTCTCGAGATCTCTCCAACAATCTAGTGGAGGAAATCAAAACATAATGTGTTCTGGTAATAACTCTAATAACAGAATGCAAACTCTGTTCGGGATAGTTGCTATTATAGGAATTATGTTTATTGCCTTAGGGTATATGTTCGGTAATATCCTCAACAATCAGGAGATCTTGTTAGGTGTAAAGGGAGAGTTAAGATCTTATGTAGTTACGATATTAGTTTTTGTATTTGTACTCGCAGTCACAGAGACTTTCTACTGTGCTCATATGAATGATCTGATAGATCGAGGGAGAAGTAATGTATCTTATCTATCTAACAAGATGTCTAATATAACATATTCATTAGCAAGAATCTATAGCATGAGTTCTATTCTATCATCTATCACACCTCTGGAGTGGTCTACGAGCATGTTCATAATAGAGCTGAATCATAGGGAAAATTTCAACAAGAAGATATACGAATATGCTACAAACGTCCAGGGTATTCTGAACCTGTTCACATCAATTGTTTTCAATCTCAATTACTATACTAGATTAGTCGAATTCCTCGTACAGTATTCCTATACTTTCCTACTGTATTTGGCTCTCATAGCAAGAATAATTCCAATGACAAAACGTATCGGATCTACTCTACTTGGTATCTCCCTGACTATAATATTTATCTTGCCATTCACCTATAATGTCACAACATCAATACTGGTTAGTGTATCTAACGACATAATCAATATATTGTTGAATAGAATCAAAATTGTAGAGGCAAAACTCAGCGGAATTTATTTTGATATAGTTCAAAAGATAGATTTCCTATCTGGATTAGCTGTATGGAATAATATATTATTAATGACTTGGACCTTTGCGAAATTCGGTTACTGGTTGTTTCTGCAGGTCTGCCAGGTGATTGGAATATGCTATCCAATAGCCTACCCCCTGTTCACAGTATGGGGAGATATGATATATGCTATTTTCAAAATGATATTTGCAATCGTGTGGAGCATAACAACATTATCTATCAACCAGAAAGGTGTAGGGGGAACACAGGACATGATCGAAGCCTATGAAACTCTCCTCGACCATGGAACTATGACTCTACTAGCATTCATGAACCTCATCCAGATTGTTTATTATCTAATTAACATAATCGTAGTAATTGTATCGATAAGATCTATATCTCTGTTGGGTGGGGGTGATTACTTCCTGTATGGTATTGAGGAACGTATTTAGTATTATTATTGTATTTATCACTATCAACTATTCTACCTGTTCTATACAACCGTTAACAAACGATTTGCTCTCAATGGCCTACTCATTCGTAGGTCTAATATTATTAGGTTTGGTAATATTTACGATGTACAGCTATGCTGTTGCAGATCAACAGAAGAAAATAATCCTGAGAACTCAAGTCATAAACTATCTGTTCGGAGTTTTGATATTGATTGCAGTTCCATCTTTCACAGCATTCCTGTGCAACATACAGATGTTCCTGTTTAGTGATTCGTTTTCAAATCAAAACTATCTAAATGCCTCGCTGAACATCTTACAGAAATACATGGATGAAACTCTAAGTAAAACTTTCGATAATTACCAAACCATAGCTATGAGGGAAGGACAGTCAAACACACCATATTCATTTATGTTTCTATCTTTTCAGCTAACAGGAACAACCATTCTGTATCTCATTATGAGCAAAGACCAACCAAATCTAATCACAACAGCAATTCATAGATCTCTAAGACCAGTTGTGGTAACATATTTACCATACAAACAGTATATGGTGTATAATTCAATTACAGACAGAATATCGAGAGATATGGAGATGGTATATGTGGGTTTGAATATGCATATATTCATATTGAACATAATAAACTCTGGACTGTTTGCAGGATTGGTTATTGTTGGTGTGGTTGGTAGATTGATACCTGGATTGAGAAAGGCAGGGGATATGTTGATTGCATTTGGTTTGGGTATGCACATACTGTACCCATTTCTATATTCGATATATCTTCAGTCTTTTGATGAAATATTTAACCACGATAGAAACCTGTACAATCAGGAATATGTGAAGAATGTTTTTGTGAATGCATATTCGTATTATCAGATAAGTATATACCAGCTCATGATCATAACACTACCTAACCTAGCCCTAGCCTCAGTCGCTGCATTTACAATGAATGCTTATAAAACTTTTGATTTTATAGAATCTATGTGATAGTATGTATGCTTACATCATTCTGATGATCATAATTACTTTTGGAGGCGGCAACATATCTGATGAATACTTCAAAGGAATAGATGATGCCCTAAGATCAATATCTAACACCCCATATATCAGAGAGATAGTGCAGGGTGATCTTAGAGCAGGAACCACTCCTGGATGGTTCAGAATAGGAATGATAGGCCTAATAATAGGTCTTATCTTGGTTATAGCTCTGAATTTCTCAGCAGATTTGGTTAATTCCCCTAGACTAAAGGCAATGGCAAATATAGAGATGAAAGAGTTTGGATTTTCCTTCTTGATCCTTATAGGTCTGCTGGCGTTGATGTATATAATGGATGAAATATTCATAAATGTAACTAGATCCTCATCGAATCCCAGCCTCAATCAATGTAATTCCAGTGGATGTGTATATAGATACATCGGAGATCTGATAAAGAACAATTATGATATATTCAAGAGTATGGTTATTGAGAGTGTTAAAATTGCATCTGCAAAATACAAGAGTGGTAGTGAGAGAACAGGATTCAAACTCGATTACCCAGGAATACCATCATTAGGATTCACTGTGGTAAGTGGTTTCACTCCATATATTGCAGAGGAACAATACTATCTCCTTGGATTATACATTATGAGCATATCCAGCGGAATATATGCACTCACGATGGGTCTAATAAACATAGTAGCACCTCTCTTTATAAGCATAGGTGTATTCCTCAGACCCCTACCATTCTTCAGAAAGCTTGGGGGAACCATGCTAGCTATTGGAGTTGGATTCTTCATAGTCTTACCAAGTGTTATTGTGCTACTCTACTCGTTCCCTCCTAGTTTAGGTCTTAGCTATACTGTGAATGAATGTCCAGAATTGTGTAAAATAGATATCGTTGCATATTCAGGCAATCAGAGACTTACTTATGATGCAGCATTTAGAAGGCTCTCAGCACAGGGTCTAAGCTCTGTAGAGATTAGTATATTTCTAGATGGTTTGAATACTAGACAGAGGAATGGTGTTGTATCCTGTGAATACATAAACAGAAATCTAATCAACATCCCTGGTATAACACCTATAGTTCTACAGAAAGGTAGAAACATAGGGATAGATATGAACACATGTCCAAGAATATGTAGGAAGATTCCATATCCGATTGATATACCTATATGCTATTTTGCCTCATCTGCATGCTCAAAGCTTTATGATGAAACAAACGGAATGTGTTTTCTAGAAATGTATGATCTGAATCTATTATCGATACCAGTTAGATTGGCTGATGGGAGTAATAGAATATTGAGAGATTATATAAGAGATAGTAACTGTACAAAACTCCTACCTATGCGTCCAACAGCAGAGGATTATAATATATATTGTCCTCTCTCCTGTAGAGGCTATTACAACAGAATTGTGTGGGGTCCTTTCTCTGAAGAGGAGATACAGAGAATCTTGAACAGTAATAACAGAGATATATTAGAAATGATAGATTCAGTAAACGGTAATAAAATATCAGAGAGAATTGCAGAGTTTCTGAAAGATAACAACAACTTTGAAATGATTATATCTGACATAATAAATGGAAGTATCAAGCAAGTTTGGAATGCAGATATACTAATTACATGTGGTGGAATGTATAATCTATTAGGGAGCAACCAGCCTTGTTATGATCCTAATAACTATAATCATCCTATCAAAGCAATACATTCTGCAATCCGGACTAATCCACCCGATGACAATACTCTTAGGAATAATATAAATCAACAATATGGATCTGGATATGGAGACAAGGCTCTGCAAATAAGAAACAATAACAAACCTCTACAAGACAATGGATTATCATCTTATAAGATATTCCAGGATGTATACCAAGGTCTAAGCTTCCAGACCACTGAGCAGCAGATAATTCAAGATTTCAGAAACCGATATTTGCGCAGGGTTTTGGATAACAAACAAACAATAGACATTCCTAATGATCCAAATTTTCAGGGTTGGAGAGTTAGATTCGGAAACCTCTGGAGAACATCCTGCAATGGAAATGATGTATTTCAAGTGATGCAATTAGTAGTGAATGTGAATAGGGATCCCTCGATCACTTCTGTTGGAACTGATGATATCTTTAGAATAGCTAGTTGCTCAGAGATATTTGCTAATTATATCAATCAATTCATTCAGTCTCTTAAGAATCAATTAAATATGCCTTTTGATGCATATGGAGTATGTAATCCTGAAGAGGAATTCAAAATTGATTGCGGATATTCAGATCGATCCATCTGCCCTTCAGAAACAAAATGCATGAATGTATACAAAACGAAAGCCCAACAATCACCACATCAGATATGGAATTCGATTAGATCTACTTATTTCAGTGGATATTCTTTGGATCCTTCAGTAGCTAGACAGGAATTATCTAAGATAGGATTGCCTATCTATCCAAAGGAACAGGACTGCAGTCTTAGCATCAGTATACATCCTGATCTACTCAGATTCCCTCCATCACCAGACTGCTCAAAATGCAGAGAGATGAGTTCTATGAGTAATAATAATTACCTGTTTGATTATATAGGGAATGCAGTGATAAGAATCGTAACCCTGCCTCTGATAGCAATCTTTATAACTTTTGTAACTATTATATCTATATCAG
>JANXEC010000021.1 GCA_025058915.1 Microcaldota archaeon
ACAATACACCATACTTACAGATGAGATCATAAAGAAACTCGCAAAGGTAGAGGTAAAACTGCCAGATACATATGATGATAAGGGATATCCTATCGAAGGAGGATTGATGGATGTAAGGATGGGTGTGGTAGATCCAGGACTGAAATGCAAGACTTGTGGAGGTAATCACAAAACATGTCCTGGACATTTTGGATATATAAAACTCAATGCACCAGTGATACACCCTCTGTTCGTGAAGCATCTTGAGTATATATTGAATAACACATGCGAAAATTGCTACAGATCCCTGAACAATCCAGAGCTTATGAGAGGAAATTACAAGATCAGGGAGAAAATACAGTGTCCTCATTGTGGAACCAAACAATCCCTCATAAAGCTTGAGAGACCATACAATTTTGTGATAAAATTCAGCAAGAGTGATGAGAAGGAAGATGAGTTGTTGATAAGGAAAATAGAGAAGTGGCTAGAGAAAATCCCTGAGGAGGATGTGGAACAGCTCTCACAGGCGTTTTCACCATATTCAGTTGTAGCAAAAGATTATATCTTTAGACCCAAAGACTTTCTCCTCAGGTATCTCTTAGTACCTCCTCCTAGGATAAGACCATCTATAACACTAGAATCAGGAGAGAAGAGTGAAGATGACCTAACTCATGCTCTTGCAGAGATAATCAGAGTGAATGAGAAACTAGAGACGAACAAAAGAGCAGGAGCACCAACTCTGATACAGGAGGATCACTGGAGACTCCTGCAGTACCATGTAGCTACTTACTTTGACAACGAGCTTCCTGGAATCCCACAGGTTAAACATAGGAGTGGTAGGGCTCTGAAAACGCTTGCACAGAGACTCAAAGGCAAAGAAGGAAGGTTCAGATACAACCTGAATGGTAAGAGAGTTGACTACTCAGCTAGAACAGTCATAAGTCCTGATGTGAAGATAGAATTCAATCAGGTTGGTGTGCCTCAAAGAATAGCTGAGAGTCAGACAGTACCTATAGCAGTTACACCATACAACATAGATTACTGTAAAGAACTTGTTCAGAGAGATACTTACCCTAGAGCTGTATATATAATAAAGCCTAACGGGGAGAGACAGAAGATATTACCTACAAACAAACAACAGATACTGGATTCACTTGGGCCTGGATGGGTTATAGAGAGACAACTTGTAGATGGAGATGTTGTTCTATTCAACAGACAACCATCTCTACATAGAGTATCGATGATGGCACATTACGTTAAAGTACTTCCTGGTAGGACATTCAGAATCAATCCTCTCATAACACCTCCTTACAATGCTGATTTCGATGGAGACGAGATGAATCTACACGTGCTCCAGATGGAGGAGGCAAGAGTTGAGGCAATAGAGTTGATGGATGGGAACAAACACATACTATCCATAAGAAACGGTAGAGCTCTGATAAAACATTCTGAGGATGGAGTTACAGGTATATATTTCCTGTCCAAACAGGATACTGTTGTTGATAAGAATACTGCTCTGAAGATGGTTATAAATGCAGGATTGCCTATCGAGAGTCTAGAGGTGAAGAACAAATACACTGGTAGAGAGTTACTGGAGTTGCTGCTACCTAAAGACCTGTCTTTGGAGGCAGATACTAAATTGGGTATGAAACTGAAGATCCAGAAGGGTAAGATTGTGGAAGGTGCAATAGATGGGAGAGCTCTGGATGAACTCATTAAGAGACTTGTAATAATCTATGGAGATGAGGTAGCAGCAGGGTTTATAAATAGATCCTTCAAGATGGGTATAGAATATTTAACTCTACACGGAATCACAGTGTCATACAGAAACTACTATGTAGATGATAATTACAGAAAGAAGATTGTTAAGGAACTGAACGCTATGGATCAGAAGATCAGAGAACTCATAGAGAGTTTCAAGAGGAGAGAACTTGAGAGATTGCCAGGTATGAGTATGAAACAGACTCTCGAGGCTAAGATAATGCAGGTAACCACCGAGACCAGAAATGCTATAGGGAAGTTGCTCGAGAACTATTTCGGACCTGAAAATTCATCAATTCTGATGGCTAAGATAGGTTCTAGAGGATCTCTCCTGAATGTGATACAGATGTCTGGAACTGTAGGGCAGCAGGTTGTTAGGAACAAGAGACCTTGGAGAGGATATTACAAGAGATTATTACCTTTCTTCGAGGTTGGTAAGTTGGAGGGAAGGGAGAGAGGTTATGTGTATGGATGTTTCACAACTGGATTAGAAGTCGATGAATTCTTTGCACACTGTATTGCAGGTAGAGAGTCAATAGTTAACACTGCCATAAGAACATCCAGAAGCGGATACATGCAGAGGAGACTGATAAACGCACTGGCAGATTATTACGTTGATGATGATAGGTCAGTTAGAGATAGTAATGATAGGATAATTCAATTCATATATGGAGGTGACGGGAAGAACCCAATGTTCTCTGCAGTGAAGAGTATTGAGATAGTTGATGACACCAGGAAGGATGATATTGACACTGTGTAGGTGAGAGAAATGAAGAGGAGAAAACTAGATATTAACATAGAATCAGGTGAGGCGGTTGGCATAATAGCAGCTCAGTCAATCGGTGAGCCTGGAACACAGATGACCATGAGAACCTTCCATTATGCAGGAGTAGCAGAACACGTACCTACAGGATTGCCTAGAATAATAGAGATAGTGGATAGGAAAACAACTCCTAAGAAACCAATTATCACAATAAGATTCAATTCTCAATACAATAAGGATCAGAGCACAGTTGAGAGAATAATGAAGGAAATAGAGCATATCAAACTGTCTGATGTAGCAGATTTCAAACTCAAGATCAATAATAACAGAGTTGAGATAAGGATGAGAATAAGGATTGATAATTACTATGCGAAATTCCTAAGCAAAGAGAGAGTTGTTGAGGTAGTAAATAGGTTCCTTAAGGCTAGGAAAATTGAGAGAGAGTTCAAACAGATGGATTCAGATTCAGATGTATACAGAATTATATTGCCAATACATAACCCAGAGGATATCCACACAATACACAGAGTGTATTCTAGACTACCTAGTATAACTGTAAATGGAATAGAAGGTATAACCAGGGCTACAGTTGTAAAGGAGGGTGATGAGTTTGTGATCAAGGCAGCAGGTAATAACCTCGAGGTACTGTATAATAGATTCAGATCCTACATCGATATTCACAGATGCTACACTAATGACATTGTAATGATATATAAGATGTTCGGTATAGAGGCTGCAAGGAACGCTATTCTTAAAGAGATCAAGGAGACTTTGGATATGCAGGGTCTTGATGTAGATATTCGACATCTATCTCTACTTGCAGATGGTATGTGCTGGACAGGAGAGGTTCTACCTATAGGTAGAAATGGAATGGTGAGATTCAAGACCTCTGTGCTAGCCAGAGCAGCATATGAGGAGACTGTTAAGCACTTGGTAAGAGGGGCGGTGAATGGTGAAATAGACAGGCTAAGAGGACCTATAGAGGCAGTGTTGAGTGGAAAATCAATAAGTCTGGGTACCGGTAGAATTCTTTTAAAGTTTAAGTTTAATAAATAACTGGGATGGAAGAATGAGCAATCCAGAACCGAAGACAAACACTAAACAAGGAAAAGTACTAACAAGGAAGAGAGAGAAGAAAGAGTTACTGGATCCAAACTTAGAGAATTTGAGGCTTGCAGCAGAGACAGGGAAAATAGTCTATGGGAGCAGAGAGGTGATAGATGTTCTGAAGAGAGGAAATGTTATAGCTGTGTTCCTGGCAAAGAACAAAGATAACAATAACATAAGAGAGATATGCAGAAACAGAAACATCAAGGTAATAGATATCAATACTTCACTTGAGATCGGACAGACAATAGGAAAACCATTCTTAGTATCTGCTGTGGCTGTTCTGGATAGAGGAGAGTCAAAGATATAACAATGGAAATCAAGGATGAAGATATTTTCTATATCAATGCATATCAGAACATAGTAGGGGAATTACCAGAGGCAGTGTACTACGATAATACGTATGTGTTCTTCATAGCAAAGAACATAGAGGCAGGTCTGAGGAGACTGAAAAACCTCAGTGAATATCTGAACAGAAAGGTAGTGATACTGAGATACAGTGATAAGTTAGAGGAGTTCATTTCATCTTTCTTCAACAACTCCAAAGTTAGTAGATACGATGTGCTGGATGTGAACAATGAGAAGACGCTTGTACTGTTTGTAGAGCCTAAGGACGTGAAGTTTGCGTTTGGTAATGGGAATTCAAAACTCAGAGCAGCGAAGAAGATATTCAAGCAACTATTTCAGTTAGATAATGTTGTGATAAAGAAAGATATAATGATGGAGGTAGGAGGGGGGAGGGATGGATCTCAGTAAGGCAATCATAGGGAGAATAGTGATAAATGGAGAACATTTTGAACTGCTTCTAGATCCTGAGAGAGCATATGCCTATCTGGAAGGGACGAAGAGAGATCTGAATAATATCTTGATAGTTGAGGAAGTATATAGGAATGCAAAGAAGGGAGAGAGACAATCACCTTCAAACATCAGGAAGTGTTTCGGCACAGAGGATATAAATGTTATACTCAAGACTGTGCTTGAGAGGGGAGAGATTCAACTCACCACAGAACAGAGGAGAAAGATGGTCGAGAAAAGGAGAAAGCAGATAATTGAATTCCTGTCAAAGAACTGTATAGATGGACAGACGAATCTACCTATACCTCCACTGAGAATTGAAAATGCCATGAATAATATAAAGTATAACATAGATCCTATGAAGCCTGTGGAGCAGCAGGCAAAGGAGATTTTGGATCAGCTAAGGAGAATACTACCAATCAAGATGGCATCTGTGTTGATAGAGATCAGGGCTCCTGCAGATGTGGCATATAAAGTGTATGGATACATCAAGTCCTTGAACCCTATCAAACTCGAGGAAATGAGTGATGGATCAATAGTTGCTCATGTGGAGATACTTGCAGGACTCCAAGGGGAGGTTTATGATAGGTTAAACAAACTCTCTGGAGGGAAGATCGAGAGCAGGCTTCTAAAGGTGAAAGAATGAGAGTTGTTTTACCTGGAGATAGGGAGGGTATATATTATATGTACCTAGAGGGAATAGATGTTCCTATGCAACAGGCATACATACCTCGACCCAAAGATACTGTGATAGGTAAAGTGATAGCTGAGAAAAAGAACGTAGCATACATAGTGGATATTTCTTCATTCTATGCAATGACTGTTCTGATAAAAGGATTAGATACTAGGCTCAAACAGGAGGATATTATAATAGGAAACGTAGGGGATAATCTAGAGAATCTCGAGAACATCAGAGTATTGAAGGGAGGTGTACTGATTGAACTGCCTCCTTCGAAAATTCCCAGGGTGATAGGAACTAGAGGTGAGATGTTGAAGCATATATCTAACATAACAGGTAGTAAGTTAGAGATAGGTAAGAATGGATTGGTTTGGATGAATGGAGGGAAATTACATACTACAATCAAGATACTAGAGACTATAGTCAGGAGAGCCCACATAAGAGGATTGACTGATTATATATCTAAAGAATTCGGTGAGAGATAGATGAGAGCTGATGGTAGGGGAATAGATGAGTTAAGGAAATTGAGACTAGAGGTAGGAGTATTGAAGAATGCAAAGGGTTCAGCATATGTGGAGTGGGGAATGAACAAGATACTGGTGGGTGTATATGGGCCAGAGGAGGCACCTCCTGCAGTGGAGAGAGCAGAGAGATGTATACTCAAGGTAGAGTACAGAATGGCAACTTTCTGTTCTCTTGAGGAACATGGAAAGTACACTCCTAATAGGAGGGCTGTTGAGATATCAAAGGTTCTGAGAGAGGCACTATCTAATCTCATAATCCTTGAGAACTATCCAGGTGGAATGATAGAGGTTCAGATCTTAGTGCTTCAGGCTGAGGGTGGGACTAGAGTGGCGTCTTTCCTAGGAGCAGTGGCTGCATTGATAGATGCTGGTATAGCGATCAGGGATATTGGATATGGTATATCTGCAGGCAAGATCAACAACACAATAGTTCTAGACCTCTCAAAAGAGGAAGACAACCTAGGACAGGGAGATATTCCCATCTGTGTCACAAGAAGAGGCGACATAGTATTGTTGCAGTCAGATGGTAAGATACAACCAGAGGAACTAGAGAGAGCTATTGATATGATAATATCTAAGAGAGATGTATTTGAGAACATCATAAGGGAGGCATTTATGAGAAGATATTCTAAGGAATTAGATAGTGATCTGGTGAAAGTAATATGATAGAATACTCTAGAGAGATGTTCTTAGAATACTACAGATCAAGAAAGTTGAGGCTAGATGGGAGAAGAGCATATGAATACAGAGAGATAGTGGTTAGAAAAGGTATAATAGCAACTGCTGAGGGTTCGGGGATTGCTAGAGTAGGGGATACTGTGGTGATTGCTGGAGTGAAGATAGAGTATGGAGATCTGTTTGAGGAGGCAAAGGGAAATTTCGTTGTAAACATAGATCTCTCTCCCATAGCACACCAAACATTTGTTAGTGGACCTCCGGATGAGAGGAGTATAGAATTATCTAGAGTTGTTGATAGGGGATTTAGGAGTGCAGAGGTAGTGGCACTGGAGAGATTGGCAACAGAACCAAAGAGAGGATACACTGTGTATTTGGATATGTATGTTCTAGACTATGATGGGAATGCGGTGGATGCAGCATATTTAGCTGGAATGGCTGCTCTCCTGGATATGAAAATACCCAAATACACAGGTGAGACATTAGATAGATCCTCCTATCTCGAAGGATCTTTCATTCAGAATCATATATTCTCATCAACATTTGCTAAGATAGATGATGTTATAATCTTAGACCCTACACATTCCGAGATGATACTGGCTCAATCCCTTGTCAGTATAGTTGTTGACAGTCATGGGAATATTGTTGGGATTCAGAAGAGTGGAGAGGGAAGTATCACAAGGCAAGAATTAGGAGAGATGATTAAGATAGCTTTAAAAAACAGATCTGACATAAATAAATTACTTATAGGTGATACAGATGCTAAAGGTTAATAGATATGGTAAGAAGATACGAACTATATACAATGATATCATCACAAAACAGAGGGCTAAATATGAATGCCCTAAGTGTAAATCCAACAGTCTGAGGAGAGTTTCATTCAGTGTATGGGAATGCAAGAAATGTGGTTACAGAATGGCAGGAGGGGCATATACTCCATACACTGAGATAGGGGAGTTTGTTCTGAAAATGCTGGGTGAGAGACAGTGAAATACTCTCCCCTTAGAGAGTTCCGAGTTGATAGGAAGAAAGTGGTTGATATAAATAACATAGACAAGCTTGAGTTTAATGTTTATAGAATATGGTATAAGCTTCCAGATGAGACTCGCCCTCCTGTCGAGGTTTCTACTGATTAGTGTATTTTTAATATTAATCTCAGGGTGTGTTGAGAGATCTAACAACAAATCTACAAACATCTTTCTGAAACTCGATTATCCTCCACCAACAGAATTTGAATACGCAGTGTATCAACATATCAACAAAGTCAGACAGGAACGCAATTTACCAGGATACGTGTATGATAATAGGTTAGGATATATAGCCAGAAGCTACTCAAGAGATATGTATCATAGGAGATTCTTTGGACACATAGATCCAGAAGGAGGAGATGTAGGTAGTAGGTTGATTAGCAATAATTATTTGTTCTTTGCTGTAGGTGAGAATCTCATACAGATGAATGCGAATTGTGATGGAGAATATTTGATAAATGCAAAGAGGATAGTGGATGGGTGGTTAGGGAGTGTTGGACATAGAAGATTGATACTGAATGAGGATATGTCTAATGTAGGTATAGGTATATTCTGTATGAATGGCATTCTCTATGGAACAATGCTAACATCTAGACCATGCAAGAGTATAGATGTGGAGCTAGTGGAGGGAATAATGTTTACGTATGACATAGGAAATAATGAATTGATGTCGAAGAAAGAACATATAATAGAATTCTCTGTAGTTAATAGCAAATGTGGTGTGGTGAATGTGAATATTATATCGAATAATACTTTGATCTCTATGAACAAACCTAAGATGATTGAACAGATCAAGTTACCATTCCAAATCGCCTTGAATGCTCCATTTGAGTGTAATGTCTCTATAGAGATATGCTTCAGAAATGATATCGAAGTTGTAAACTAGAGATGTTCTGAGAGGTTGATTCATATTTCTCCAGATGAGAACTCATAGTTA
>JANXEC010000022.1 GCA_025058915.1 Microcaldota archaeon
AGTTAGAATCTATAATTCAGACATTCTATCGAGGTTACTACATGAATGCCTGGGCATTGATAGTACGATCATCCAAAGGAGTCTGGGCAGGAATATCTGAATACAGAGGTGCTGATATTGCAGCTACCTTCTATGCTGGAAGTGGATTGTTCTGGCCTTATTACATAGCAACTATGTATAGAATTCTAGATCAACCTTCTATACTCTCCTCTGATGGAGCCATAAGGAGTAGAAGAATCACAGAAGGAGTATACAACAATCTCCTACCTCAATATGACCCTACTCTCTTTGATCTCATGTTTGCAAACAACATGATGAGACTCCATATAGCTAATTACTTTGCAAACAGATATGATAACCCTAGTTGGATGGCTGAGTTCCTGTTGCTGAGGAGGTCTCCTGATAATTTCTACTCTGTTCTGTCCAGAGTCACGAGCATGGTATCTCTACTAGGGGCAAAGTCTTGGCTACAGCCTCTATCAATAAGTTACATGAGAGATATGATTGCTCATACCTACATGATATCTATGTTCTCGAGACTAGAATACTTCTCAAGACTATACAGAGGTATATACAAATCATATGCAACTAGCTCTTCCATAGATACTCCTGGACTCAGAACACCATTCACAAACAACATACAGGATGCAGATGCAGCTCTGATAACAAGATTCAGTTCAGCCAAGCAATTCAACAGATACCCTCCATCAGATCTACCATACATCCATGCTAGAGCATACTTACCATTGCTCTTCTCCGGTAATGAGTTTGGTTATTGGTATCCTATATCGTTATACTCTACTATCATAGGTATGACGTTGTTTGGACTGCCTTTTGGATATGTTGCTGATAACATAGAGAGAATTCTCGGTCCAAATATAGTGCCTGCCCTACAGAATTGGTTGAACTACAGAGCAACTAGGATCAGAGCAACAGAGGGATTATTAGTATCAGATTGGGAGGAGAAACTACTAACATACAGACTCTCTCTATTCTTCCACCACTGGCTCTCTCCATTCATAGGTACATATTACGATCTCCCAGGATATGGACATATTGATCAGGCATCAGGAAAAGTAGTGATGGGACCTCTGAATGAGAGAATATTGTTAGGTAGAGATATCTATGTAGATAGATACAATCTCAATCTCAGGAGATGGGGCAGATACTTCGGTTACTACGAGGAGAGAATGTATTATTCTGATATAGTTGCATCTGTAACCTATCCATTCATGATGTTTCCTTCAATATATGTATTCAATCCACTATCTCTGGCCCTAAAGCTCATACCAACATCACAGATAACTTCATATCCAAAGGCATTGGTAGAGGATTATATATTACCTTACACTTCACTTGCTGGCCTGATGACACTAGGGAGGAAGGCTCTGGCATACAGTCTGTATCCTGTCCTACCAACAACTGTATTCAGAGCACTTGCCAGTGATATGATATCAGAGAGTCGTACATCACTGACGAGATGGAATCCTGTTGCAGATGCAACACAGTACATAGATCA
Organism: Microcaldota archaeon; assembly: GCA_025058915.1. GTDB lineage: Archaea > Micrarchaeota > Micrarchaeia > Anstonellales > J096 > JAADEL01. Next base: position 1,520 of record JANXEC010000022.1, read on the forward strand.
AATAGTAACTGCAACAGGATACAACACAACTCCAGAGTCATACATGAGACTCTCTGATAGTCTGTATGAGTCAAGTATGAAGTACAGAGGAGTCAGCAGATATAGAAATCCAGAGGCCTTTGGTGAAGATATATCAGAGACCAGAACCAGAACTGTGGTAAAGGCAGAGATGCTCTACACACCTATTACAGGCAGAGATGTGATCGTGAACAACAGACTGAGAGCTCTGTACACAGAGAAGATCAGAAGGATCTCGAATGCAGGAGCCGAGAACAATCCACCAACAGGAGGATAATTTTTAATGCAGATCCCCTATATAATAGAACTATGAGAGCTCAGATATCACTAGAGTTCCTGTATGTTAATTCCATAGCTATCATCACAACATTATTTGTGATAAGTCTGTTTGTATCGTATTTTTCATCATCCTTTGCACTACCGGAGAGATGTGTAATGCCCTACTTTCTGAGCTGTGAGTCTATGTACATTAACTCAACACACCTGATAATCAATCTCAGGAATAACTTTGATTATAGCCTAAGTATAACCCGAATAGAGTTCAAGAATACTACCTATCAACTATCAATCCGATTGAATAGAGGTGAGAATTCCACCATAATCCTAAGTAACATAGGATTATCGAAGAACAGTAATGCAGCAGAGACAATTAGAGTGTTCTATAGACCAGATGGAGCGAACACTGAATTTCTGATGAACGGGAGGATCTCAGGTAGGGTGAGAGAATGAATATCGTATTCAGGGATGGAGGTTATATTCCTATTGATAGAGAGATCGAACTACCTAACAGTGTGAATTATAATTCTATCATAGGCAGATATCAAATACAATTCAGAGATGCAGGACTCGTGATAATTCCAAAGATCTCTCCAGTATTGTTCCTAACCAGAGACCTGTACTGGAGTGGGGATCATTTTCTGATCTATCAAGGTGACGATGTGTTACTGAACCTAGGGGCAAAGATATACAACAGAACAGATATCAATATGGAGAATGCTGATTTCAGACTGAACGATACAGAACTAGATTCCAACAATCCTAGCTACAGTATGTTTGAGATATATAACATAGATGTGAAACAGAACAGTATAGTATCTGCAACGATTTCAGAACACATATATAACGCTGAGGTAAAGAATATTATATATGATTCTATCCACAATCCAACCCCTGTATGCTACAGATCAATCACATTCAAACCAGATGTATCAATACCAAGAGGAATTGTAACCATAATGGGATTTATAGAGAGGAACATAACGATCTCAACAATAGATTCAACAATAATGGATCAAGAGACTTATGTGAAGATATATGAAAATCCTGTAATCAGATCATCTCTGAAGGTAAATGAAACAGACAATATCAAGTCTATAACAATGATACTGGAAAACAATTCAGATGTCAACCAAGAGCTATCTATAATTCTTGATCTGAACACCAGCATACCTGTAGATTATGAAGGGGATCTAGAGTATAGGAATGGTAAGTTGTTCAGAGATATCATTCTGTCATCTAGATCAAAGAAGGAACTCACTGCATCAATAGTTTTTTAAAAGTTACAATCTTATCATAATTATGATATCAAATAACTACATATATATACTTCTAATAGTAGTGGCTGTTCTTGGTTTTGTATTCCTATCAGCAAACAATCCAAAAGTATCTACAGATGAAATAAGTATATACAGAGATTCTGCTTTGATAAGAGTGGTAGATAGAGAGGTAGATTTAGGAGATCTTGATATCATAAACATCTATGGCAGATATATAATGTATGTGGATCAGAATGTAGTTGGGAAGAAGGTGAAGTTCATATGGAACAACAGAGAGATGGAGGGAACTGTTGAGAAACTATCTGATGATTTTGCTATAGTGAGAGACAATGATGGATACTATCATAGAATACATATCAATCAATTACTGTTCAAGGATCGAGAGATCAGAAGAATCGTACTCGATCCTGATAGAGAGGTATATGTACATATAGATAAACTGAGCTGGAAAGGATCCTCCTCACTGAACCTCCACTTACAAGATGATACACTGGAAGTTGGTTTTATAATCACAAACAACAATAGAGTAGACTTCAGAGCAGATGTGCTGAAATTGATAGATACCAATATGAAAGTTCCATTCTATACCTATCCGATTCTCCACAGAGCCGCAGATTCAGATAGTGGATCTGTTGATGTAAGAGAAATAATGGATAGTAGAATGGTATACAAGATAACAAACATACACATCCCAGCTATGTCTAAGATATCAAGAGCAGTTCAGAGTTCCAGAGTCTCTGTGAACAGAACAAACCACATAGATTTCTATCTACCTTTGTATACTGAGAGATTCTCTGTCCAAGGTAATCCTATGTTGATGTTGAAATTCAGAACGAATCTAGATATACCAAGCGGTACTATCGATATATATGATGATACCAGATTCGTAACATTTCCTGGAACTAACTACCATCCTGGATCTGTAGAGGTAGAGCCTGGTCGTTGGGCGAACATAACCATTGACAAAGCTGAGGTAGATGTTAAGTTAGTGAAATCTATAGATATTCCATACTATCCAAAGGGCTCAGATGTAGAACTTAGTCTATGGGAAAACAGGAAGATTCAGTACAAAATAGATGTATTAAACACTATCAACAGATGCTCGGCAGGTATCTGTACACCTGAAGTTGTGTCTTCAGACATAACAATCACACTCAAGAACCTGAACAACCATACTGAGAGAGTAGATCTGAGGATCTATGTGAATAATAACATGGATGTTGAGTCAGATCAGGTAGTGGTTGATGGAAACAAACTGCTTACTACAGTATATCTATCACCAGAGGAAGAGAGAATTATTCAGATATCTCTAGTAAAGAGAGGGTGAACGCCGGGAGAGGGATTCGAACCCCCGAACCCTTTCGGGCACTGGATCTCAAGTCCAGCGCAATCGACCACTCTGCCATCCCGGCAATTCCTAAATTACCTGAAACGTTTTAAAAATGTTCTACTATTTTTATAAACGTGTACAGATTCAACCAAAAATCATTTGCAGATAAGAACAAAGATAAGATAGAGCTGATCAAACAATTCGGAAAACACACGCTACTACTCTATGCAGATCTAGAGAGCATGCAGATCATTGAAGATAGTAATATAGTGGCATTAGCTCAGAAGTATGGAGTGGATAGTGGCAAACTCATGCAATTTCTGAAGAGCAGAAACATAATAGTCGAGGTAACTACAGACACCAAACCTCCTGAAGCCAAGCCACAAGACAACACTATCCAGGAGAGGCCTCAGGAAACAATCCAACCAGAACCACCTCCCAAACCCAGTATAGATGTAAATGAACTTACACCTGCAGAGAGAAATGTATATAATAAATACGGAGAGAACGGAGTAAAAGTGTTAAGAGTTTATGATCCTAAGAAGAGTTTCCTCCAGATATCAGAGGAAAGTGGAGTGAGTATAGATAGTGTTGTGGAGATATGTGATTACATAAGATCTGCAGATCTGGTGAGCACTCCAGAAACAGCCCAGACAAACAGATTCACACCTAAGATAGTGACTGACATAGATGAGATAGAGAATGAAGCCACAGATATAGATGAATTTGAGATAAACAAAGACCAGAAAGATCCTCTGAAGAAATATGTCATAAAATACAAACTCCCTCTCCACATAGCCGCAAAATTTGGGCAAGATGGTAAGATAGTTGAAAAATACATAGATCAGAATCCAAAGTTCAGAATCGTTGATGCTCTCATAGCTCTGAAGATGCCTATGAATAGATTCTTGGATATAATTCAATTCATATCCAAAGAGTATGGAATAGTCAAAACCAGAAAGATCACCAGAAAGGAACTCAGATCTGCATATGGTTATGATAGCTATGCAGTCTACAAGAAACATGGGATCCATGGATTGATACTCTACAATCTACTGGGAGGGGATATAGGTGTTGAGGAATCGATAAGACAATACGTTAGGATCTCTGGGGATAGAGACCCTCAAAAAATAGCATCTATAATAAACTCTATAAACGAAGTGTTGGGTGTGAGAGCAGTAATAGATGAGAGTGCGGTTGAGAGAGCTCTGAAATAAGATATATAAAATTTTCACATGCTATAAAATACATGGAGAGAGATAAGATCTGGAAAGGAATTGCTATATTGTCCATAGTCGGATTAATACTGATAGCTTTAATAAGTGCTATACTACTCATATTCACCTCTAAGCCCTCTCTGTCTATGGGGTCATGCATAGGAGTGATCAACATAGATGGACCTATTTTTCTTAAGTCTCAAAGAGGTGGTTTCTCACAGTACCCTGGTGCAGAGGACTATGCAGAGGCAATTAGGAGAGCAGATAGGGATCCGACCATAAAAGGATTGTTTGTTGTTATCAACTCACCTGGAGGTGGTGTAGTTGCTAGCGATATCATATACAGGGAGCTCAAGAGACTGAAGAAACCTAAGGTATCATACATAGAGGAGGTAGGTGCAAGCGGAGGATACTATGTGGCATTAGGAACTGATAGGATATATTCACATTACAACAGCTTGGTAGGTAATATAGGAGTAATAATGTATATAGAGAATTATGAGGGATTGATGGAAAAAATAGGGATTAACATAACAACAGTGAAATCCGGTAGATACAAAGATATAGGCAATCCTTTCAGAAAGGCTACTCAAGACGAGATCCAGATGATTCTAGAGATAGTAAATGAAACATACGGACAATTCGTGAGTATCCTGAAGGAATCTAGATATATATCAGAGGAATTGTTTGAGAATGTAACAGATGGTAGAATCATGACAGGTACAATGGCAAAGAGGATGGGATTGGTGGATGATGTAGGTCTCAAGAGAGACTTCCTATCGAAATTTGCAAATGAACTAAATGTTCCAGAGACTAACATATGTGACATAACTCCTAGTATCAAACCTCCCTCTTTGCTCTTCATGGAATCTCTGATCAGTATGTTAGATCCAAGGAACATATATGGAGACAGATATAGGCTCAGAGCTGAATAGATACAGAGATGTTCTGGAGTTTTTAGAGACTAAGAAATACATAAGAGTGAACTGGATAAAGACCAGGAAGAGACCTAATTACAGAGAGACTTTCTTACCATACATCTACGAAATTCCAAAGACTCTAAAGGTAGGGAACACTCTAGAGTATCTAGCAGGTTACATACATTCCCAATCCCTAGCATCAGCAATCCCCCCACATGTACTAGATCCTAATCCCAGAGATATAGTTTATGATGCAGCTGCTGCACCAGGTAGTAAAACCACTCAGATTGCGATGCTCATGGAGAACAGAGGGGTTATAGTAGCGAACGATAAACCTGATAGAATACCTGCATTAAGGTCTAACATAGAGAGACTAGGTGTGATAAACACAGCTATCATAAGCAGAGATGCAAAGAGAACCCCTGATTTCATATACTCCAAGGCTCTGGTGGATGCTCCATGTACTGCTCTCGGTGCTCATAAGTATGCCTGGAGGAGAGTTACAGACTCAATAGTAAGAACTCTATCAATGGTTCAGTACAGAATGTTAGAGGCAACCTACAGAGCTCTAAGACCAGGAGGGGTTATAGTATATTCTACCTGTACATTCACATATGCTGAGAATGAAGGGGTTGTATCAACTCTCCTTAGCAGAACTGATGCAAGATTGGTTAAGATACACTTACCCATATCGTATGATAGAGGATACTCTAATGAATTTGAGGATTTGCAACATACTATAAGACTACACCCTAGAGATGTTGGGGAGTATTTTTATGTGGCAAAGATCATGAAACCTTTTTCAGGATCAGTTCCAGATCTCTGATCTCATACCTAGTTCCATTTTGTGTATCCCCCTTCACTAGCTTGCTCCTGGTTCTCTCCTCCAGTTCTTGGATATATTTCTCTATGATTCTCTCAACTCTCTCTGATCCTCTGTAGTTCAGAACCACTATCTCGTCTCTTTTCAGACCTGATTGCTTCCTGAAGAATTGTATTCTTCTAGATATCTCATTGAACAACCACTCCTCCTCTGTATTACCTCTCTCTATCTCTATCCTGAATCCATCAAGTTCCACATCAGCTCTACTCACTCTCTGAAATACTACCTCTTTAGCATTTGTCATTATAGCTATTACCTGAGCCATCTCCTCGAGATCTCCCTCTATCTTTATCTTAGTCACAGGCATCCTTAGGGGAATACCGGATCTCTGTCTCCATTCAAGTATCTTAGATATAATCTCTCTTGCTCTATCCATTCTTGATATGATCCTCTCATCATATCCGTCAGGATCTTGTATAGGTATCATGAATATAGATTCTTTTCCCACCTCAGATCTATAGAGTTTCTGATATATATATTCTGATGTTGCAGGAACTATTGGTGAGAGCATCACTAGAAGCTCCAGGAAGATCTTCCTAAGTGTAGTTATACTAGATG
>JANXEC010000023.1 GCA_025058915.1 Microcaldota archaeon
ATGAATACAGGGAACTCCTGAATGAGGTGGCTAACAACTGTCTGCTAAACACCAGTCTTGATATATCCTGTGTATATATACTTGCAGAGATGAGAATGAATGTATCTCCAAATGATGCCGATGATATATTTCTGGCTCTAAGAAAGAGAAGTGGGGACTGTCTGACATTCAGCCTGCTCATGTTTAGGATCATCAGAGATCTGAAACCAATATCATTAATATATCTTGATAGATCCCCTGGTTCTGTGCATAGTTTTAGAATCAATAACACAGTTTACAACATAAGAGATCTAAGAGGTGTCAGTGAAATTCTGAACAATTATAGAATCGCCTGTATAGGGCTCAATCAGAAGGGGCATTGTGGATTGTTGATCAATGAGAGAATTTTTGTTGATTATATGTATGGTATCAGACTAGGGAGAGTCGATGAGAACATCAGAAAATGCGAATCCAAGAGATGTGAATGGAGAGAAGGTTATATAACCATGCAGATCACACATGATGATATATTCTATCTGAACACATCCCTAAGAGAGTTGGTCAGTCAGATAAGAGGATAATATGGTTAAGATATCTCTTAATTCCAAAATCCCTAAGAGAAGGATTGCTGTTGTAGACAGGGATCTATGTACGAAGGAAGAATGTGGATACCAATGTATCAAAGTCTGTCCTGTAAATAGGAGCAAGAGGGAATGCATAACTATAGATGATCAGGGATATCCTGTGATCAGCGAGGAGCTATGTATTGGATGTGGTCTCTGTGTACCTAAGTGTCCAGTTGATGCAATTAGAATAATCAATCTTGATTTTGATTTCAGCAGAACAATCCATTCATATGGAGTGAACAGTTTCAGGATATATTCATTACCATTACCTAGAGATAGGAGTATTGTTGGATTCGTAGGTAGGAATGGAATAGGTAAATCCACAGTTATAGGCATATTGGCAAAGAAGATAATACCTAATTTTGACTCTGGAATTGATAGTTGGGAGAGAGCATATGAGAGGATGACTGTAGAGGAGAGAACCTTCTTCCAGAGCGATCGCAAAGTATCTATCAAACCACAGAACATAGAGCTATTCAGGAGATCTGATGTGACTGTAAGGGAATTGTTGGATAGGATGGGTATAAAACTCGATAGTTTCAGGCATCTAGAGAACAGAACCCTAAAGGATCTGAGTGGAGGTGAGCTACAGAGGCTGCTGATAGAGATAAGTATATCTCAGAACGCAGATCTGTTCTACCTAGATGAACCTACGAATTTCTTAGATGTATTCGAGAGACTGAGATATGCCATAAAGATCAGAGACATTCTGGATGGAAAGGAAGTAATCGTTGTTGATCATGATCTCGCATTCCTGGATTATACAGTTGATTATGTATATCTATTCGTAGGAGAGGAAGATGTGTTTGGATTTGCCTCAGGTATAAGATCAGTAAGGAGCGGTATAAACGAGTATCTAGACGGTTATCTGAAGGCAGAGAACTTCAGGTTCAGAGATCCTATCAGGTTCGATGACTATACAGAGAATGAAATGTCGCAGAAGATTCTGGTGGAATATAATGAGATGGATATTGATCTAGGAGAGTTCAGGTTACACGTGGAACCAGGGAATATAAGATTAGGGGAGGTTATAGGTATAGTAGGTAGGAATGGAATAGGGAAGACAACTTTCATAAGGGAAATGGTTCAGAGACTAGGGTCTATGAGAATTGCATACAAGCCTCAATACATAGTTCCAGATACCAGATATGTGAAAGATCTGAATATATCGAGTGATCTCATAGAGATGTTTCAGATCCGTAGATCGATTCTAGAGAGAAGGCTACATGAGTTGAGCGGAGGGCAATTACAGAAAGTATATATCTCATACGTGCTCTCACAGGATGCTGATATATATTTGCTCGATGAGCCTACAGCATACCTCGATATAGAGAACAGGATGAGGTTGGCTAGACTGATAAGAAAATACGCCCTAGAGAAGCAGAGGAGTATATTGATAATAGATCATGACATCATGTTCATCGATAGGATTTCACATAGGATCATAGTGTTTGATGGGGAGCCTGGTATTAGGGGATATGGATATTCACCGATGGATCGAGTCCAAGGTATGAATAGATTTCTATCTGTTCTGGGTATAACTATGAGGAGAGATCCAGATACGAAGAGACCGAGAATCAACAAACCCGGTAGTGTGTTAGACAGGGAACAGAGAGCTAGTGGAGTATTCTATTCTTGAATGCATACAGAATCGCCTGGGAGTAGGTTGGTCTTATCTTCTTTCTCTTGATTGTAGTTGGGTTTTCGTATATCTTATAGGCTATCCACTGATATAGCTCTGTGGCTGTTCTGATAGGAATCAGATATATGTTAGGTATATATATGAAATATCTCTTGGACTGCTCTATCCATCCCCAGGCTATATCTATCTCCATCCTTATCAGTCTGATCCAATTCTCATCGACTCTGGTGATATCTACTGAGAACATATCTCTGTGGTCTTTAGGTATATATATCCTACCTATTCCAAGATCCTCGAAGACATCTCTTACGAAATTTATCATCTGCATTCCTCTACCTAGTAGTCTAGCACCAGTCATTGATCTATTATTCAATCCAATTATTCTAGCAATACTCATACCAACTATCTCTGCAGAACCATACATGTATTCCAACAATTCTCTGTATGTATACTCTGTTCTCTGAGTGTCCCATTCCATGGACCTGAAGAATGCCTCTATCCATTCTCTCTCTATACCACTCTCATCTACGAGTCTGCAGAAATTTTCAAGCACCCTATTCTCTATTTCTCCAATCTTGTGATCTATGTTGTTTAACACGTACTCTTTGGCTTTGTAGAGAAGATCTATTCTAAATGGCTTCACATCAACAAAATTATCTACGATCCTAAGGAAACTATATAGAGTAGATATTTTGTCTCTAACGACTCCAGGAAACATCATATTCGAGATGCCATATGTTTTACTGGATTTCAATATGATGTAATGCTCTATCATTAATCTTAATTAATTAAATTTATCTTAAATACCTATCTGATCTACTGTTATTATTCGGAAGGCGTTTAATTATTCGGAAGGCGTTTAGCTGCATCCAGATCTCCAGTATAGAGTATATCATTTGTCAGTATGTAATCATCAGTATAACCCTTTCTCTTCATGATATGTATTATATCTGTAATCCTGTTCAGATCTACAGGATCCTTCATTCTCTCAAAGATATTTAGTAGTATCTCTGCGGGTTTTTTAGTAATTAGATTCGAGATTAAAATCACCTTAAGCTCATGCAGATAAGGATCTCCGTTTATGTAGTTGTATAGCAGAGGGTGTATCTTCTGATCCATCATGGTAAGTTCATACAGTTTCTCCATGAAATCATGTATTTTGTAAGCATCAGCTATCAATATAGAGATCCTATCTATGATTTTTTCATATGTTGCTGGTTTCAGCAAGAGAAATAGAGGTGTTCTAAACAGTATATTCCCCAGATGGGTAGGTGTTTTTGAAAAAATATTCTCTAGATGAGACATGTGTATTTCTTGTATCTTAAGATACATATTCACTATTCCGTATCTAACACCGATACTATACTCCTCTATATCTTTCATGAATTCCATTATTTCTAAGAATCTATGATGTTTTGTAATTATATCATCTATGTTTATTCTGTATTTTATGTTTATTGGGAATTTCTGTTTGTGATCTACACTCACCTTCCTTTCCCAAATAGCATACGTATATAGATATTCTAAAAATTTCTCATCGGCTCCAAACCTCCTCTGTATTTCCAAGATCTGTTTCGAATCTATCTTATCCTGGACATTCAGATAGAACATCAATATCTTAGGATTGATATTATCAGATGTGAGAGCTTCTAATAGAATATCTATATTATTCAAGATCTTCGATGTATCTATTCTGGAAATAGTGTCTGAATCTTTGTTGTATCTACATATTTTTATGAGGTTCTGAAATAGTTTGGATAGGCGATCTAATCTAGAATCACCATGAATCCTTTGAATACCAGTTCTGAATATTGATTCATAATCCTTCCCATTATCTCGCATTATTTTTAATGCCATCTCTATCGAAATTGTTTTTGTTTTGGTATTCATAAATTATTCTCCTAAAACTGTTTTTTAAAATTTCATATCATTAAAAACTCATGAGAATAGCTGTGGAAGGTATAGATGGAGCAGGCAAAACAACCATCTCAGGGAAACTAGCCAGTATATATGGATTGGAGTATCTGAAGTTTCCTAGATATGAGTTCATACCTGTGATAAAGAGGCATCTTATGGGTGAGAAGATCTTGGATGATCGGACTACTACATTATTGTTCCTTGCAGACATTATTGATGGTACACTAGGAAAAAGATCGTATGTTGCAGATAGACTGTTCTTCTCTACGATAGCATATTCGAGAATGGACACAAGCAGATTGATAGAAATAATAGACACACTACAGATCGAATATCCTGATTATGTTATATACTTAGACATCGACATAGATACTGCCCTATCTAGAATATCGAAGAAGAGAGAGATAACGAATTATGATAGAGATATTGATCTACTCAGGAGGGTTTCAGATAGGTATCGTGAGATATTTAGGAATCAGATGATACTGAGTAGAACGAACGTTTTGAGACTGGATGCTCGTCTGCCTATTGATAATATCATTCAGCAGATTCAGAGATCAATAGAGGTGTGATATATCGTATCCTCTCTCTAGCAGAGCCCCTTCCAGCAATCCATATGCATAGTCAGCTGCAGCTATGGCATCATAGTATCTCCTATTCTTCAGGAAATACTCTGCATCTCTGAAGTAATCATAAGCCTTCTGGTATATTCTATGATCTATTTTGCCATTACTCCATTCTATGAGTCTTCTGAGTCTCTCCATCGCTCTTCTCGTTCTCAATTTCCTATCTCACCTCTAAGACTGTTAGCCTCTGCATCTATTTTCTGGAAAGGCACGAGAGGGGTATTGTAGGTTATGTGCTCTGGGTATTTCAGATCTCTGCTCACGGAGTAATGATCTAGAATCTTTGTAGCAGTGAATGGTATGAATGGTTGGAGGAGTTTGGTTGCAAACATAGATCCATATACTGTTCTGGATATTATATGTTTTACATCATCATATTTCCTCTTCCAAGGTTCACTATCATTCAGTATTCTATTATAATACCCAACAAGTTCCATTACAGTCTCTAGACCCTCTTTGAGATCTACATTCATCATATGTTCATGATACTTTTCAAGCATCTGACTCTCATAATTATCTATAGATATTCTGGACAGTTCTCTACCATTCCATAGCTTGATAGTTCTGGTTATTAAATTACCATAATTACCTATCAGTTCGTTGTTGATCTTGGTTTTGAGTTCATCTATCGAGAAATCTGAATCAACCAGACCTGCAGGGGATATGGAGGTCATGTAGTATCTTATGTAATCAGGATGGATATGTTTCAGAGCAGCCTCTAGAGACAAAAACCATTTTCTGCTCTTAGAGAACTTCTTCCCCTCTAATGTCAGATACCCTCTCACAGGTATTCTGTAAGGTAGATTGTAACCTGCTCCATGTAGCATTGCTGGCCAAAAGAGATGGTGATGATAAATAATATCCTTGCCTATGAAGTGATATATCTTAGATCTATTCCATACCTCTCTCCAATCTCTCCTCAATGCCCTAAGCGATCCTATATATCCTATAGGAGCATCAAACCATACGTAAAAAACCTTACCAGGAAGATCTGGAACAGGTATTCCCCAGTCCAAATCTCTCACTATGTCCCAATCCTGTAGATCCTCTATCCAGCCTCTGAGATAATTGTATATCTGAGGATTGTTCATATTTTTGTTGTATCCATCTAAAAAGTCTCTGAAATAGCTCAGTTTGAAGAACAGATGTGTGCTAGATCTGAGCTTAGGTGGTGTTTTGGTAAGAGTACAGTACGGATCAACAAGATCTCCTATTTGGAATATCTTTCCGCAACTCTCACACTGGTCTGCGTATTGATCTCTAGCCCCACAGAATCTACACACTCCTCTGATATATCTATCAGGCATGAACCTACCTAACTCTTCACAATAGTACTGAGTTACATCTTTTGTATAGATATACTGCTTGAGAGCCTGATAGAATTCTAGGGTCGTGAATCTATTCTCTTGACTGGATGTCCAATGGAAAATATCAAATTCTATACCTAGCTGTTTGAACTCGTTCAGATCTTTGTAATGGTAATATTCAACTAGTTTCTTGGGAGTTGTGTTCTGTCTCTCTGCCTCTATAACTATAGGTGTTCCATGATCATCGGTTGCACATACATATATTGCCTCTTCACCTCTGAGTTTGAGGTATCTATAGAATATATCAGCTGGAAGATATGTACTCTTTATGTGACCTAGATGGATAGGTCCATTTGCGTATATCAATGCTGCTGTTATCAGATACATAGTAGAATATATATGGATAGGTTTAAAAAGATTCAAGAATATATAAAGAACGATGATGAAACGAGGTATTGCTGAAATCGTGATGTTAAGAGGATCGACTGAGGTGAGAACATGATTGTAGGAGATATCGTAGAGCAGGTAGTTGTATCGGTAAAGAGCAGAGAGAACGTCCCCATACCATCGTTCAATTTCAAGATAGTAGATGTACTAGATGAGGGAGAAGTATTGAGTATAAAGTATGAATCTCACTTTGACTACAAGGATGCAGGGAAGATAGTTATAACTGGAACTATCTATGATAGAATAGGTGATAAAGATAAATACAAGAAGCAGGATCTGATAAATTCTTGGAAAGATTCCAAGAGACTTCCAAATGAATATGCTATGAACCTGATGTCTGTAGCTAATTGGATATGTACTATTCATGCCACTGTGATATGTCAGACTATTAGGTTTAGACCTCCTGTAATTCCTGTATCTTTCAGGAACGTTGAGGGAGAGAAAGGATGATATTTGATCTTA
>JANXEC010000024.1 GCA_025058915.1 Microcaldota archaeon
CTACAGATTTTATCTCCATTCTAGATAAATCGTTATTCATCATGGGTAATATAAGCAAAATGGTATTATCTCTCTCGACTCTTTCCCTGAGCTCCTGTAAGTATTTCAGCTTCACATCATTCACTAGGTCTCTGAATCCAAGTATATATAGAAGCAAGTCTTTCAACCTATGAGGCCTAACCAGTTCTCTAACTAAATATCTGTTATAAGTCTCTCTATTTATCTTTATGATCTCGGGATAGCCACTAGATTCCCTTTGCATCATGTGTAATTCCTATCTGGAAACGTTTTTAAACAGTCTCTGCAAATATCATTATATGGATCAGCAACAGCTAATCGAAAAGCTCAGAGGGACTGGAGCACATGTATTTACTTGGCAAGATATAGATAATGATATTCAGAAAAATGTCAAGGCACTGAGAGAGTCATCTATACTAAACAGAATATTCTATACACTAAATCCAGAATCCACGCGACATCGAGCAGTAAAGGAAGTTTTTCGTAGGCTTAAAAATCAAATCGATCCTCCTCCCTATCTAGTATTGACTATTCCATCTCTGGAAAACATCCAAAACAAACCTTATATCCCTGTAGAATTTATACAAGTATTCAAGGACGTGATATATTTTCCAATAAATCATTCTAAACCATCCTACAAAAATGAAGTAATAAATATCATGAAAAATCTAAAGAAGAGGAAATACGTGTATGTAATCTACCCTCAATCCTATCAAACAGAAGACAAGATAGACAGATTTTATGATGCTATCAATTCCATAGTTTCTGATCTAATCCAGAGATACAAGAGGTTCTACCAAGACTCCCTAAAAGTGTATTATATTCTGAAATAATCGCATGTATCTTTCTGTAATTATCTCAGTAAGTGTCCACGAAGTCTCTTATTACACATTTTAAGTAATTGTTTAATACTTTATTTAATTTGTACGTTGCTCTCTCTAGGTTTTGGATTTCTTCTTGCTGAGTTGGTTTGATATCATCAATTCTAGATGCTATTCTATAAATCGCTAAGGCTACTTTCAGCATGCCTCTCATCTCCTCAGATTTGGTTAATTTTATATACTCTTCAAGAAACTGTTTGAGCTCTATTACATCCTCCAGAACTCTCTGTATCCTCTCCTTCAAATCCTGTTCAGGATCTTTACTCTGGGCAGTTGTATTATTTTGATTTACATTCATTCGATTTTGTATTTTTGGTTCGAATTGAGCTCCACTCAGCTTCTGCAACTGATTTACCTTGTTCTCCTCTTCCTCGATCTTCCTGTATGATTGAAATCCATCCTTAGTCATGTTCCTATTCTAATCAAACATTAGCTTAAAAAATTATTCATAATAACTAAACCCTATCACAGTACCAGATCTTACAATCTCATCTCTTGCCATATAACTATATTTACCATTACGGATCTTTAGATCTTTAGCCCTTCTATCCAGATACTCCATATAGAAGCCCCATATTGAACTTTTCATCTTCCGCTCTCCCTCTTTTCTATCGAGAATGTCATATTCAGAAGTGTAGTAAACCTCATTTGGTAATAGCATTATCTCCCCTCCAGCTCCTTGAGCCAACCTAACTATCAATCGAGATATAGGTTTCTTGTATTCTGGAGAGGTCAGTGCTAGGATCTTAGTATTAGGATCTATAGCTGTTCCAAACAGTTGCAATCTCCTAATTGGATCTCCGTCGTATCTCAGACATGTTGATGAAGCAGCAAGGAGATGTTGCAACATCACTATCTTCATAGGATCACTGATCTCCTCTATGTATAGATCTGTACCATATATTCTTCCCAAGTGTTCTCTCCTATCCTCTATCCACCTGCTGGGATCATCAAGATATCTGAAAAAGCTCGTCTCCTGAACTAGGAACCTATTATTGTATTTATAACTAATACCATCGTATTCATTAGCATATGATGTTATACTACTTAGCGTTTGTTGATCTATAAACATTCCATCAGCAACCTTCCCTATAGCATCGGCCAAAAACACAAGTGGATTCACTCTCTTACCTAAGATCTCACTCCAGAAACCAAACACATCATCGAACGTATAGAACGGAATTCTATACTCCAGTTCCTTAGATGATCTATATACCTCATGCAGAGATATAGCTAGGTAGAGAACATCACTCTTGATCTTAGGATTCATATCAATAATACTCTCAGCAACTTTAGGGTATTGTATTATCCTGTTCAGTAGATCTCTCCTGAAGCTCCCCCTGGAATAAATATCTGTCCTCCTATGCAATATTCTGATAGCACTCTCTGCATTACTATAACTATCAGAATAGCTCAATATCATCCCTCTGATGGTTGGATTGGAGATGCTCTTTAGACGCTCTACTAATTCGAATAGTTTCTTCTGATCTCTACTCAACTCTCCAGAGATTGGGAGAGTCTCTGGCAATTCAGGATCAATCCTCCTCAATGTTATCATGAGGTTCTTCATATCAGATCTCTAGATAAACACAATTGTATTAGTGTTGCTATTACCAGAAGGATATCCGAACACAAACAGAGCCTGCTTCAATCCTAAAACTCTCTTCACATCATCAAACCTCTGGAACAGAGGTTCATAGTTGTAATACACAGGAAATACTCCATAGAAGAGGTTTAGGTATCCTAGGATGTTTGGATTAGATGTAACTGCATAGATAGGTTGTTTAGGTCTGAATGATGAGATCTTCTTGGGTGTTGTTCCTAGGTAGGTAGGAGCTACTATAGGAGCCTTGAATTCCTCAGCCAGCATCGCTGCACTATAGGCAATCTTATCCTTGTAATCCTCTATTACAGTAGTTCTCTGAGCCATCTCCTGTGCCTCAATGATAGTTCTATGCATTATGTCCAGAGCCTCTCTCTTGTACTTCCCTACAGCAGTCTCCTCTGATAGCATCAATGCGTCTGCTCCACTGATCACAGCATTGTAGATATCAGTGAGTTCTGCTCTCTTGGGGAATGGTGAGTCTGTCATCGATGATAGAACCTGAGTTGCGACTATCACAGGAATCTTGCTCGCCCTGTTCAGTATCATAGTCTGTATCTTAGGGAGCTTCTCCTCTGGGATAGATAGGGCCAGATCTCCTCGAGCTATCATCAATCCATCAGCCACTTTCATGATCTCATCAATATTCCTCACAGCTGATGCAGTCTCTATCTTAGCTATCACAGGCAATCCAGAGAGTTTCTTCATGTCAAGAACATCCTGGGCTGTTCTGACAAAAGATTGAGCTATCACATCAAAAGGTCTAGGCTTTATGAACTCCAGATCCTCCAAGTCTTCCTTTGTAATGGAAGGGAGTCTGTAATCTTTGTTTCTGATTATGGTTGATTTTCTGGGTTTTATGGGATAGCTGCTGAGAGATTGTAATTCATCTCTGCTAATCGCTCTCAACATAACCTTACCATCATCTATCAATACAATATCACCAGGAGCTAACACTTCCCTGAAAGCAGCTTCGTTAGATAGTTTTAGCTCCTCAACTCTGATCACATCTCCAGACTTCAGATCTATCTGGTTACCAGTTCTGATCTCAGGACCTTTGGTATCAGCCAGTATGGTGATTTTCTTCCCAAACCTACTCTCTGCTTCCTTGATGATTGAGATCCATTCGTCTATCTCCCTGTAGCTCCTGTGTGAGAAGTTGAATCTAGCTACATCTATATACCTGAAGAGCTCTATGTCAAACTTCTCGTAGAGAGTAGCAACTATCTTAACTAGTCTCATTCCTCTTCACCTCGAAAACTTGAGATAGTTTCATGTTTGTTCTTTATTCTAATAAAAGCTATTAAAATGTAAGTCCTTTTGGTTGATAGGTTATAGCTAGATCTTTGATGATGCTACTAGTGCGATGCTAGATAATGTAAGATAAAATGTTTGAAAATATATGGTTTGAAAATTTAGTTTACTTTTAAAATAAAAGACATGTTTTGTTATGTTTTGGTTTATCTTAAAAGTATACTAAAGACCATGGATTATGGGTTTTCCGTAGTTTTTTGCTTGTAAGCCCGCCCGTTATATCAAAAAATGCCAAAAAACCCCAGTTCTAATACTTTGAAAGTGAACTGATAGGATCTGCAAACACAGCAGGCATATATTTTAGTTTACCTTAAAGATAAACAAATAACAAATCTATAGTTAGTAGTACTCTTTGAAAATGAACTAGTATATTGTTAAAATATTTTTTAGAATTTCTAAATAAAATTTATAACAAGAAAATCAAAGTTTGACCTAAAGAATCCCCCCCCACTGCTAGCTAAATTGATATTGATCAGACAAGGATCAGTCTAGCACATAACATGATAGAGGATTCTGAATCAGTATCTGTCTGAAATGAGAATATTATCTGAATTAAAATTAGATTTTCTAAATTTTTATCAGATACTCACTTCACAGTGGCCTGACTGAAACGAGTTCTGAAAGGAAGAAAATAAAAGGTGCAGGGGGTGGGATTTGAACCCACGCAGCCACAATGGCACCAGATATCACAGTTCTATCCTCTTGAGTCTGGCCCGTTTGACCAGGCTCCGGCACCCCTGCTAGTTTTATGTATCGTGTTGTTTATTTAAAAATTTCCTATAGAGATAGATATACTTAGGTAATAGGTTATTTATATCAAATCTCATAGCTAATTCTCTCATAGTAGATCGATCTATAGTATCTGCAACTCTTAGGCTCTTCAGAAATGTATCTCTATTGTGAAAGACCAAACCATACGGATTTAGATAGTCTGCGATCGCAGTGTCCTTGTGAGCTATCACTGGTGTGCCTGAGGCCATAGCCTCAATACATACCAACCCTAGTGTATCGAAATCAGAGCTGAACACAAGCGCTCTTGCATCTCTATAGAGCTCTAACAACCTGTTTTCATTAACGAACCCCAAGAATTGTATATCTGCTCTGTATCTACTTGCTATCTCTCTATAGTAATCCAGAGCAGGACCTTTGCCAGCAACATACATTGTTACATTTAGTTCCTCTAGATAGGGAAACACCATGTCTATTCTCTTCTCCTTCACTAACCTACCTACATGCAGAAGATATCCTTCTTTCCTTTCTGAATACAGATATCTACTGGTATCAACAGGGACAGGTAGTATATCTATTCTATTTACACCTATTCTCCTCAGTTTTCTCTCTATCATCGGAGAGGGAGCCAGAGATACATCATATCTGTTCATCAATAATCTTACATAAAGCTCTGGGATCATCTTAGGGATTCTAATGTAGTGTGTTGCATTTGTGATATCTGTATGATAATGTCCAAGAACAGGGATCTTTCTTCTTCTCCCCAAGACTACTCCATAGATCGCTGTCAGAGCCAATCCATGGTTGTGAATCAGCTGAACATCTATATCTCTCAAGAAATCAGGGATTACTAATCTGTAGTCTCTGTAGAAAGGTAGCTGTGGCCCATCATATGCGTAGTATCTCTGTCTGGAATGGTCTGTGGTTGGTCCTAAAAGGTGTACTTCAAATCCATTCTCCTCTAGCCTAGGTATCAGGAGATCCAGAGCTCTCACTACTCCATCTACGTTCGGATGGAAAGTGTCTGTAGTGTAGAGGATCCTATACATCGAACACTGTCCTCTCTCTACTGACTCTGATGAGTTCCTGCAGGATGTTTTTCACTCTATCCTCTGAGAACTGATGCCTGTGGACAAGTATCTCGATTATTCTATCAGGCTGAAGTTGTTTGGGCTGTATCGTAGATATCTCCTGAATCGGTGGTTTCATGAAGAAATCAAATATCTCCTGAGCATCTACTCCATTCTCCTGGGAGATCCTTTTCAGGATATTATCTTTCGATTCTTTCTTGATGATCTCCAGACCTTTCACAGGTCCAATCCCATGTATACCTCTATTGAAATCAGTACCTATAAGCATACCCAACAACACTAGTCTCTCCCTATCTATCCCTAAATACTCTAACAGGCTGTCTATATCAACGATCTCAAACCTATCCTCTCCATAGAAATTCCTCAAGACTCTCTTGGCTCCAAATAGGAAACTATCATAGTCCTGACTGTTCAGGGCATATGCTATTCCTGTTTGGGTTAGGTAACTTGCCTGTGCCTCTCCCTCTGAGGGAGCATCTACACTGGCTATACCCATAGCCTCTAACAATTCTCTCATCTCGTGTTTCATGTTCTGATCAAACACCATGTCCCTGTACTCTGTAGTGCTCCTCACTGCTATTCTTCTCTCTATCTCAGCTCTCTTGAAATGTGGAGGACTACCATCAAACACAACAATCACTCTGATCTTGTTGATGAGAAAATTCGACAGCCTGTAGAACGTACCAGATAGGTGGGAAGTTATATTTCCATCTCTGTCTCTCAAATAATCTCCATCTCTCGATCTGATGGCTGCCAAGAAGCTGTATGCCATGTTATTTCCGTCGATAGCAATCGTTCTTCCGGATAGTTTAGATATATGTATCGTCTTTGTTACAGGCTCAACCAATCTCTTCAGATCACTTCCCATCGCTCTCCACGAAATCCCCTAGGGTTGCTCTGGAATCTGATCTTCTATCATCAGTACTTACCAGTTCTGTAATTATCTCTTCCTCTACTAGATTCTTTCCAATTACTCTCTCTAGTTTTCTGATAGTATTCAGGTCTATCAGTTTTCTCTCCATGATTGATCTTATATCTCTCTCCGATACTCCTGACACAGAGGAGAGAGATTTCATATCTAAACCTCTGTTTCTCATATATTGCTGGATTATGTCTTTGGCATCTCTGACTATTCTAGATATTTTTGTTCTCTCTATTTTCCTCTGACTATCCTTATGTCTATATGTATCTGGAGTGTCTTTAGATA
>JANXEC010000025.1 GCA_025058915.1 Microcaldota archaeon
CTCTGCCTCAGAGAAATTCTGATACAGATATGGCCTATATGATATGACCTCAGAACCTGATGATTCATTCTGAATCTCTCTCTTGGATCCTAAGTATATGATCCATTCCAAAAATCTGTTCGCTCTGTGTGGATCAAATTCTATCACAATATCATTTATCACATGACTGATTTTTCTCAGTCTTACATATGTATTTATGATATTATTGACCAGCTGTTTCCTCTGATCCATATCATATTTCTTGTAGTGGTTCTCACCATGTAATACATTCTCTACAATCTTCCTGAGCCAGCTCTCTGTATTGTCCATGAGATTATCTATATCATCAAAATCTCTGGTTCTTGAGACTGTAAACCTACTTAGATTCTGAGTTAACTGAATTATTTCCTCTGTGTTATATTTAAAACCAGGATGTTTTGTTATTTCTCTTATGTATTTTGCTATTTTCTCAACAGCTCTCACCTCTAGAACTTTCCTTTGCTCTTCAATCTGTTGTTTGATCAGCATCGTAAAATTTCTCTTGAACATGTTATCGAATTCATGGTCTCTGGTTGTGTTCATGTTGTTTCTTATTGTATTATAACAGATTTAAATTATTTACAAACATTAGAACGGCGATGTTACTTATTACAGTAAACACCAACATTGCCATCAGGAAGTTTGTGCTCACTCTCATATATGTAAGTAATCTAGCTGAGGATTCTTCACCTAGAACACACATTTCCATGCTGTATTTCCTATAGGCATACCATACTTCCTGAAGCTTAGGATCCTTTAGATATTCATCTATTAATGTTATTGTGTAATCAGAGAGATCTACATCATTGATGATTCCGGAGATGTCGTTGTTCTCATGTGAATCTGTAGTCGAGATGATTGGAATATATGAATATTTTTTACATATCTGGTCTAGTCTCTCATGACTAGATCTATTTATGCCATTCCCATCTATGTTTATTATAGCTAGTTTCTGATAACCATTCGTTAGGATCAAAATATTTATACCATTTGATCCCACTCCAGCATCGAGTGTATATATCTTGTGATATGCGCCCTTTGCATTTTCCAAATCCTCCTGCAGATTGATCTTCTTCATCAAACCCAGATACTCTTCGAACTCAGAACTATCGGAGGAGAAATACATAACTACATTCGCATCAGAATCGTGCTGGTCGAACATGATAGGATTCGGAATGTTTGGGTGTAGATTGGATTTCAGTATTATATCATTCCCACTCCGAACATCTTCTGTCACTTCAGGGTATCTAGTTAGACCTATAATAGTTAGATTATCCGAGAATATCACATTTGCCTTGGCACTGTCTTTGTCATATCTCTTGTATTTGAATCTGAACCTCTGAAATCCCTCAATCCTGTCCATTGCTATCTTCCTTATAAACTCTTCAGTCTGGGATCTACTACATATATCTCTATCATGGTGGCACAGACCATGAAACACAAGATTGTTAGGGAAGTAGGTGTTTATTATATTAGGAGTATCTGCGCTGCCTATAGATCCAAATGGTCCAAAGTGGAACTTCGGGAACATCATATACACTAGATCATCTCCTATCTTGAGAACCACAACATCCATATCTACATCGATATTCTTACCTATGCTAGTTAGTTGCTTCTCAACTGCAGGATCATCATAGAACCAACTCATAAACAGGCTGGAGAACATATCTCTAATCGTAATGTTGAACAGTCTTCTGGTGGCCCCTGTTATGAAATATGAAAAGATTCCAAGACCCATGATCCATATGAATAGGGAATAAACAAACAAATTATCCCATGCACTAGATTGAGAGATATGAAGAAAGATAAATGATAGATATATGAGAGATAGTAATCCTCCAGTTAGATATGCTAGCAGATACTGCATAATTACGAACGTCAAAACTATAAGGAACACAAGAGGGATTATGAAGAAGTATTGGTTCATTGATAGATAGAGTAATACTCCAGAGATATACATTATTGTGAATATTATGAGTATCTTCTTGATATCAATTCTATCTCTCAATGCCAGATAGATCAGTATGAAGTATATTATGGCAAAAAATATGAAATCATACATTCCTATGATTAAATAGATTGAAGTAAGTAATACTATTGCACCCAAGAGCTGTAAGTATGTAATCTTGAATCCTAAGAGTCTTGTAATGTTTATCGCAGGTTTGATATCTAAACCACTCATCTTTGCATTCTATCAATCAATTCGTACAGATACTGTAAATTCCTGATGTATTCTTTTGCAACCTTCCTGAAAGGTTTGCCTTTTCTGTATGATAATTTCATTAGCTCTAATGTAAGATATCTCAATTCATAATAAGTATCTGTGTAATCATCATTCATGTTGTTAGTTTGGAGAAAGTGTTTTTAAACAGATCCTCAAACATACAAGCAATGGTAGTATTGCTACAACTTCCAGAAGGTCTGAAGCACAAAGCACCTCAGATAATACAAGAACTAGGTCTAGAAGATGTAGTTATATCTTCATCACCTATGTATGGAGGTTGTGATATTGCAATTGATGAGGCTAGAGCTATAGGCGCAGATAGAATAGTGCATGTAGGCCATACCTATTTCCCACTCAGGAGAAAAGTGATTGGAATAGAGGTTGAATATATTCCGTATTACATAGACATAAAGATAGGTTGGGAGGATCTCGTACAGGAATTGAAGAGATTGAATATAAACACTATATCTATCCTGACTACAACCCAACATTATCATCAATACAGTCAGATTGTTGAATACTTTGAGACCAGAGGCTTCCAGAACAGGGTAAGAAAGGGGCCTTTCTGCTCAAACTCTGGACAGGTATTGGGATGTGATGCGTATGGGATAGATGAATCAGCTCAGGCAGCAGTGATAATAGCTGATGGTATGTTCCACTGGACAGCAGCAACACACGTAGCAGACAGAATGTATGTATTCGGAATCAATCCATATACAGGTAAATTCAGTCAGGTGAATGATGTTCTTAAGAAGATATTAAAAAAGAGGATGGCATCCCTGTTCAGAGCAGCAGAGGCAAAAGTATTTGGTATATTAGTATCTACCAAGCCAGGTCAGTTCTCATACAGATTAGCTAAGAAGATGAAAGATGAATTGATCTCCTTAGGCAAAGATGCTTATATACTGGTATCAAACAATCTTGATCCTACTGTAATATCTAACTTCATGTTTATCCAGGCATTCATAAACACTGCATGCCCTAGAATCGTAGATGATGTAGAACAGTACAAAAAACCCATAGTGAATCCTGAACACTTCAGAGACTTAGTGGAGCTCATAAGGAAGAGTTCGAGCATGAGGCTTGAACCTATTCAATAATCTCACCAAATCTTTGTATCTATTCAGGATGTCTTGATTTTTTGGATTTGTATCTTTGTAGAAATCCTGTATAGTATTTATAGAGTCGCTCAGCTCCTGTATTAGATGATTAAATTCCACTTCAGATAGTGGATCTTCACTTAGTCTCTTCAGTATATTTTTAAGTCTATAGACACCTAAGTTAGATAGTACACTATCCTTCATGGATCTATGACCAAAACCATTTTTAGAAAAATACATAATTCCTCTCCTTTCAGCCTCAATTTCTGCAGATTTGATATATGATTCTATAGCGTTTATGAATTCATTTCTGTATTCTGATATCTGCTTATGTTTTACAAACATATTTTGTTATTTTTCTAGAATATATTTTTAAATTTTTATTCTATCATATTAAAACATGAAACTTACACTGGAACTCCTGACTCTACTCGTGATATTGATTACTGGTGTGATAGTGGCTGCATCAGTTATAGTGGAACAGAAACACAAGATTATGTATTTCATAACTGCTTTTGGATTAGCCGGATTGCTTATGATTTTTACTGGCCTCATAACCCCGACCGCCTATTCAATATCACCCTCTCCACTGATTTCATCTGTGTATTCCTTTAGAAATTTTCTAATGGTGTATGGAGCTATGTTTTTGGATTTTCATTTTTACATATCACTCACCAGAACAGAGGTAGATATGTTCATCCCATCTCTTGTGATACTGGCTCTAAATCTCTTGATAGCGCTAAAATTCATACTATCGATCTCCAAGATAAACATACCTAGTAATATCAATAAATTCATAGGAGAATTTACCCTATACACACTTTCCATATTGTTGATATCTTATGTATGGTTGGGAGGGTACTGGTTGGATGATATAATTCTCAAAATCCTCCTAACAATTTTGATAGCAGGACATATAATATATAGGCTCCTCCACAACATCACAACATCTCTATGAACGGGGCTTTTATTGAATTACTTAAGAAGTATCTGGAGAAATACAGAGATATAGACAGGGCCAAGAGAGCTGCTGCAGATGAACTTGGAATCTCTAGAATCCCCAAGAATTCAGAACTCTATGAATTATTAGATGAAGACTATAGGTCTTACATATATAGAAAACCATCCAGGACTCTATCAGGGGTTGCCCCAGTTGCTGTGATGGTCAGACCTCAGGGTTCATGTAGATGGGGATGTAGATACTGCCCTGTGTCGTCAATAGCTCCAAAGAGCTACACAGGATACGAACCCACATCTCTAAGAGCAAGGGCAGTGAATTATGACCCATATCTACAGGTCAAGACTAGAATACATCACTATGAAATCCAGAACCACTATGCACAGAAGCTCGATGTTATAATCATGGGTGGGACATTTCTGGAGATGGATAGAGACTACAAGGAATACTTTGTGAAATCCATATATGATGCTGTAAATGGTGTAATAGAGAGAGATCTGGAGAGTGCAAAGATAAGAAACGAGACTGCTGAGAGAAGAGTAGTGGGATTGACGATAGAGACACGACCAGATGTGTATAACATAGATGAACTACTATACTACGGAGCCACCAAGGTAGAATTGGGAGTTCAGACATTGTATGAAGATGTATACACGAAAATACAGAGAGGCCATGGATTAGATAGTGTTCTCAGAGCTACAGATGAGTTGAGAAATGCAGGATATAAGATTCTATATCATATGATGCTTGGATTGCCAGGGAGTGATCCTGATAGAGATATAGAGATGTTTAGGATATTGTTTGAAGACCAAAGATTCAGACCAGATATGTTGAAGATATATCCTACCTTGGTTGTGCCAGGATCACCACTCTATAATGACTACGTGTCAGGAAAGTACAGACCGTATGATGATGCAACAGCAGCCGAGGTAATTGCAAAGATATTCAGATACATACCAAAATACGTGAGAATTCAGAGGATAAATAGAGATATTCCTTCTCACAAGATAGAGGCAGGAGTGAAGTTGGCCAATATTCGAGAGATAGCTAGCAAGATAGCTCTGAAGAATGGGGTACAAATAGATGAGATCAGGACTAACGAAGCAGGTAGATTAGGTGATATAGAGTATATTGAGGAGAGATCCAGAATGGAGGAGTATAAATATATTGCAAATGGAGGGGAGGAGTATTTTATATCTGTTGAAGATCTGGATACAGGGGCTATCTTTGGATTTCTTAGACTCAGAATCACAGACAGATGGAGTGTGAATGATATACAAGGAACAGCGATCATAAGAGAAATACATGTGTATGGCAGAGAGACTAGGATAGGTGAGGTTGGTAAGATCCAACATAGAGGGATAGGGAAGAGGCTAATAAGGAGGGCTGAAGAGATAGCCTCTGAGAACAACCTTAATATTTCAGTTATATCTGCTGTTGGAGTAAGAGAGTATTATAGAAAACTAGGTTACACTCTGAGAGGGAGATACATGTTCAAGGCTCTTGTGTGATCCTCCATATAATCTCTCTGAGTTCCTGTATTGTGTTTAGATCAATCACTTCATTTGGGCTGTGTAGATACCTAACTGGATACGATATGTTTATGGCTCTCAATCCATATCTATATAGAGTAGTTGCATCACTGATCTGATGTATAGAGTATGAAATTGCCTCTTTTGAGATATATTTTTTTATCATATCAACCAGATCTCTAGGAGCTATGTTCCCAGTACCAGCTCCCTCCACCGCTCTGTATCTTATCTCAGATATCCCTCTCTCATCCATGGGATTCTTGGCAGATGTGCTATCTATGCTGATAAAATCTCTGTCGGGGAAAATCCTATCTATCCCTTCCAATCTCGTAGTACCTTGTTCCTCACCGGCAGTAAGGATTATGTTCATATCGGCTTCCTTGAGAAGATCTAACAATATAGACACAGATAGCTTGTTGTCAAGATACGGAGCTGATATTTGCACTTTACCCATCTCCAGTTTTGGATAGAATTGCATAGGATAGAGTGCAGGGAGTTCCTCTGATACAGACAATGATATCTTAGATCCATCAGCAACACCTATTACTTCTCTATTTTGGTATATCGTATAGAACCTCTCTACCCCAATCTTTCCAAACAGACCTCTGGTGCTATACTGATATTCTCCATTTCCCATGTAATCCTCAAGTACAATACCAATAGTATCATAATGTGCGACAAAAACATGTTTCGATCTACCTCTAATGATTATGTTCTTCTTCCACACTTGAAATTCAGATGGAATGAGTCTCTCCAATTTATCTATCAGAATATCCTCCTGGGTTGTAACTGTTGGTATTGATATCAATTCTCTGAGTGTGTTTAGCATATGTTTAAAAAGATAGAGATGTATTTAAATTGTTGATGAAATAGACAACCTCTGAATCATGATGAGACCGACAGCGGCTGATAGTTTTTTAAC
>JANXEC010000026.1 GCA_025058915.1 Microcaldota archaeon
AATTTCCTATGCTCAAGTTGATTTGTTCACCATAATTATCATCCCCCAATGAATATATACTATTTGAGCCAACTGTATTTCCTATGCTATTTCCTATGCTCAAGTTGTTATTTGATCCAGATCCATTGTTTGATTCAAAAGGTCCACCATAAAATCCACCAATACTAGTAGGAGGAGGGTTCTTCGATAATCCGAACCCAGAACTAACATCAGTAGGCTCTTTGGGATTAACAGTAGTAAGCTCGCTGGTAATCATATTTATATAATCATCATATATGTTTAAAAACCTGTTTTTAGATACATATATATTCGTAATTCTTCAAAGAAAAGTCTTCTTGATCTGTACAGTTTCCAGCCTTCTGTTTGTATATGAGTTAGGTTATTCGTCAGTATTAGGGCCTTGCCCTCTGGATTTAAATAGTTTGGAGCCATCTCCATGAATCTTCTAACTACACCTCTGTCTATCACAGTGGGATCGTACTCCATTCCATCATCTGGTAAGTAGGGTGAATTAAATACTATAAGATCAAATCTCTCATTTATGTTCTCAAACAGATCGGATAAAATGAACTTCACCTGAATTCCTATATCTTTTGCTCTTGACTCTGCGTATCTGATTGCCTCTTGAGAAATATCTGCTCCAACAACATATGACTCTGGATATTTTGTTTTGTATTCTATTGCTATCAATCCTGTTCCAGTACCCATATCTAAAAACTTTCTCGCCCCTATTTCTAGAGATACTTCAAGCAGAAACACAGAGTCCTCATCAGGATAGTAGATCATAAATTTAATGTTGATAATTTTAAATATAGTTTTCACCATTATAAATTATGAACACACTAGTGTTTTTGATGTTTTTTATCATCCTATATGGTGCTGATACTAGCACTCTGAGTAGAATACATACCCCAATAGATATCCGATCTGAGTCAGGAAAGGTTTATTTCTCATACGAACTCTATGCAGAACTCCCTGATCATGATCCAACAGATGCAGGTAGAACGATAGTTGTGGAGGTAAAGAGTTTCAGGAGAGTAGATGACAACAATGCAAGGGCAGTTGTGAAAATACTAGAATTTGATCCATCAACTGGCACAAGGGAAATAACTGTCTGTAAAGACTTGCCTCCAAGACAGAGGTGTATTCTGAATGTTAAGCCTGATCAGAGGTATTTGATAGAATATACCATCGTAGGTAGTAAGATAGAATACATGAAAACAGAGAGGATTCACATAGGGGTGTTCAGAAATCATCGAGGGGAGATCGATGTATTGGTGTTTACATCTCCTGTTGGAGTTGATTTAGGTAAAGTAATTATAGATAGAATCAACCAAGCAAGCCCAGATTCTATATTCCTGATGTTACTTTTCTTAGGTATCTTTGGAGGAGCAATGTATGCAAGAGGGATGGGAATGTTTGCAGGTATATTTGATCTTCTATATCCAAGACTGCCAACTCCAAAAGTCGTGCCTGGACACAGGGCAGGTAGTATAAATTATGCACCTGCAATATCAGATATCAGTAAAATAGATGTAGCAGAGGCATTGAATACAAACAGAATAACAGTTCGAACACTGGATGGTAGTCAACAGATCACCATGAACTCAATACAATTAGATATAGCCAGAGAATTGGGGTTGGTAACGAGGGTCTCTGGAACAAATACTTATTACATCACTGCCAACAAACTCCAAATGCTAAAATCTTTCCTGAACATCTACGATAGAAACATATCTCCATATCTGAAAGATGAGGAGACAATAGAGAGACTGAAAGATCATTACTATAGACAACAGTTCCATGAGAGCCTCAAGAACTTCATCAGAGAACTCAAGAACAATGGATTCAATCCTCAATACACGGAGACAGTTGAACACTATGTGATGTTTGCACAAGGTCAATTAACTGCTGCTGCTGTAGCTAAGAGAACTAGAGAAGAACCTCTAGATTCTATAGCAACCTATGCACAGATGTTAGCCAATCTACTCACATCCAATCCAAATCCTATCATTAGAGGAGTTGGATATTTACTGAAACCTGCTCTGATAGGATTGGTGTTCTATCCATATAGAGCTTCCAGAGGTTTGTTAGCAATCATCAATCAATCGATCTATCCATTCAAGATGCTAAGGAGATACAATCATCCATTATCACAGATCACAGATCACCATCATGCAGAGGCTGCTGAGGAGAAGATCGAGCAAGCAAATGAAGCCCTGAAGAACCTTGAGCAGAGAAACGTAGGAGATTCTATACGGAACGTATTTGGACAGAACATTATTTCTGATAATACAGCAAGTGCTATCAATAATTTCTTCTCAAAAATCCCTAAATCTATTTTCGATACTCTAGTATTCCCAACCTTAGGATTTGGAATTGCGATAGGGGCATCTATCAAGAGCAGTACATACAGAGTGGTAAGATACTGGTACATGCCACAGGTACACAAGGAGATAATAAATGTATCTCCAAACAATGTCGCAAGTGCTTTCACAAACTCTCTACAGGCTCTCACTAGAAATATCTCAAGTATTGTATTATATTCTTACATCGCCAGGAGATATCCAGAGATGTTCCAGAGACTAAGAGATATAACATATAACAACGGATCTTTCAATCTAGATTACGATCAGATCAGAAACATGATATCAGAATTAGAGACTCTGAAGAATGACAGAGAATTGAATGATATATTGAGAAGAATATACGAGATCCAGAAACTAGAGATAGCTGCTCAGTACACATCAGATTTCTCGATATATGCTATAGATCATAGAGATAGAAATGCCGAAGTTAAATCGATCATCAATCAACTTATAGAGTTAGTTGATAGATACTATGAACCCACCAATAATCTATCAGGACAGTACAGTAAACATCAAATATCAGAAGGTCTAACTAGATTGAGAGACTTCCTGGCTACCACAAGATACATTGAGAGACAAAATAATAACACAACAGAGCAGATTGCACACATACAATTGCTGAATTCTAAATACATGGATTACATAGATTCACATTTCATATCAGAATACATGGTTATTCAGCATGAATACCTGAACGACCTAGGATTCAGATCGATATACAAACCTATGAACTCCCAACAGGAGACATCTACAACTATATTCAATGATGCCCGAGATGGTTTTGTGGTATTAGTATTTTACAACATGCTGGAGATGCACAGGGCATCTGTGATGAACATATTAGATAGAGATGAACAAGGATCAGCGATTGAGGTAATGCCTAATGTTCGAGAAGGTTTTGAACTAACAGTTCTTAAGATGATAGGGAAGGAAGATGTTACAACAGAATCCCATCTATATGCAAGACTTCTGTATGGTAAGGATTTCAGAAAGAGTATCAGTACTATGATGAATGATGGTGTTGATGAGAGGATTGTCAATGATGTAATTGCAAATGTGATTCTAGATACTGCATCCAATCATATATCATCAGACAGTATAAGGGAGGGAATGAATAGATGGGATTCAGGAACTACAAACAACGATCTATCTAGATACGTTGCAGAGATGCTGAACAGAGAATTCAGTGCATCATCTAATGACTTGCTAAATAGAGCTGATGTAATAGTGAGAGAACTCATAATACTCAATGATATAAAATCTGCTCTAGGTAACTTAGAGGACAAGGAAATAATACAGATATTTGAGGAACTCAGATCGAACACATATGGAAAGAACCAAGAACAGTTATCTAATTATCTAGACACTTCCTTTAGATCTTCTCTACAATCGAGAAACATTGCATCAGATATAATAGATGGTCTGATACAAAATATAAAAGCTAGATTCAATATGAACATAGATCTTGATTCTACCTGGAATTCAATACCTACAAATAGAAATGTTGATGAGGCTCTGGTCAAACATCTTGTACAGAGAAATCCATCATATCATATACCTATGAGATTGGGATTGTTAGGACCAGACACAGATCAGGATTATCAGATTATATCGATGGCTAGAAGAGATGGAATGAGAGATAACTTTAATAGAGAGAGACTTGCAATAGATATTATAAGAGATCTAACAGATATGGATCCAAACAATTCATTTAGACATATGGGTAATAGAGAAATATTTAACATACTATCAGATCCGAACACTTTCACAAACACATTCTGGAAGATCCCTCATCTAGAGTTACTCTCTGGTTCATACAAGTATACCCAATTCGAAATAGGATCTGAACAGATACTTGCACAGATGCACCAAACCGAATATGGATTGTATTTTGTAAATCGAAACGAACTGGCTGCTGCTACAAACAGAGTTGCTGAGCACAATCCAAATATATCAACCGCAATGGGACTTCTAAATTCGATCAGAAGGAATGAATCCATGGTAGGAGTGAAGATAAGGGATCTCCCTCTACTGTATGCAGTTACAAAGAACAATCAGATTGCTGCAGAGAGAGTAGGAGAGGCAGCAAGATACCTATCATCAAACAAAGGAGTCTATAATAACAGTCCAATATCAACCAAGGCAGAGTGGATGCAGCAGGAAGTGGAGAAACAATTATTATCTACATCCCCTCTCATCGAAAACATTCCATATGCTAAGAGACACTTTGCCCATACTCTTGGAACATTCATAGTAGCAGCTAACTACATAAACCTCCATCAACCAACAGTTCAGATCAAAACATCCAATGGAACAACAACCAGAAACAACGTATTACCTTCAGATCTAAACATCAGAACAGTACATGATGTACTGAAAGGAAGTATTAGATCTAGAAGATTTGAAACATCTCGCAGTATTAGAATCACAACTAAAAGACCAGTGTATGGGATGGGTGGGCATACTGTATGGATACCTGAACTCTACGACAATCTTGATACTATAATAGCTGATGATGAACTATTACTTAGACCAAAGACATTTGGTGTAGGTAGAAATAACACAGCTCTGTTCAGAACAGTTGCTAAGGAGAGTGTAACAGATGAGCAATTAATTTCTAACACCACTCAACTGGAGGAATCAATATCTAAAATCCCATCATCAGCATTCGAAGCACCTGCATCAGCAGCAGTATTCATACTCGACCCTATACTCGGGAGATATGTGCATGTAGATCAAGATCCTCGAGAGTATGGAAGCAAAATATCAAATAGAGTATACTACATATCTCTAGATGTCAGTGGTCATTTTGGATTGATTATGAATCATTACAATATTGATCCTATACAGGCCCTCAATGCAATATACTATGGAATATTACAGTCTAATGGAATGAACATGAACGATATGATGTATTCTCTCCACACAGGATTCTTCGATAGGTATCATTGGATGCTCACCAAAACATTCATACCTTCAAATGCAGCATTCCGAAATCAACTCGTGAGTCATATAACTGCTCTTACAAATATGTCTCAATCTCAAGTGAACCAGATCCTCGATCAGCATCTGAATAGAACCAGAATACCCAATCTCATGAACAGAAACCATGAACAGCTCATACCTATCATAAATGCACTATATACAATCTACAACACACAGTCTCTGGATCCTAATCTAAGATTAGCTGCAAAAGTCCTATATGATGAATTCCAGAGCAGAATATATCTTGTAAATCATCTGAAGCATCTGATCCAGACAAATCCAACAGAGATCAGTAATTCTCCTGTGAACAGTAATGAATTCCAAACAGCACTAGAATTCTATGTTAGAAATACGAATCTCACTAAGAGCATCTTTGCACATATCAAGAACAGTGAGGTAGCTGGAAATTCTGCTGACTACCTCTTGACTATATCTCTTATGGATTCCACTGTGAATGATAAGAGAGTACTAGGGATAACTGGAATTATAGGTGCAATAAACATAGATAATTACCATGTCAGAAACCACATAACAAGAGGTATGATACTTGATACATCCTACAACATAGGGGAGAGGATGGAGAATGTAGTATCAGAACTCAGTACTAACATCCCTCAGGCATTTGTAGGGACCATATCTAGTCTATTTACTCTCAACATACCAGGAGTTATCAGCAACATTGCAGGAGGTAGACCTTATTACATACAGGGAATCACGTTGAGAAACAGAATAGCTGCGGCAATAAGAGATATAAGAGACTTCATGTTGATCAACAAGGCCCTGAATGCGACTGAATATGCAAACATGTATTTTGTGAATGTAGAACACTATGGACATGCAGCAGCTATGTTACAACACGCATATCCAACGATTAAGAGGATGTTTGATGAATCAGAGCGGGTTATAATAGGAAACATACTGAATCTGATGAATCAATATGAAAACCTGAACTCGAATGATAATCCTAACTACGAGCCTATGAGACAGTACATAGCCGAGAGTTTGATAGAGGAA
>JANXEC010000027.1 GCA_025058915.1 Microcaldota archaeon
TTCCCACCATGTTCTTCGGGTAAATACAAAATAACCCCGTCTAAATCTATAACTATTTTCATGAATTTAGTTAATCGAAAAGTGTTTTTAAAGTTTTTTTTGACTTAATATGATTAATTGCCTTCAATACACTCTTCTCCTTGTCTTTGATCTCAAACATTATCTTTGGTTGATATGGTTCAGATACAGTATAGAACTCCAGAAAATCATCTAAATGGATTGTGTCATGATGTCTTCCATATTTGTCACCAGAGCTGTAATCTATCACAGGAGATTTAAGGTATGATAGTATCTCTTCTAGAGAATGTTCTGAGGGATTGAGTTTGTGATGATATATGTCGAATATTATTTTAGTATTGAGTCTTTCGGAGATTTGTTTCACATCCGAAAAATTGTAGAGTCTATCATCGTTCTCCAGAGCCAATCTCCTCCTGACTCTTGCTGGCAATCTCCTGTAATTCTCTATGAACCTCTGAATTGCAGACTGTTTGTCTCCGAAGATCCCTCCAATATGTATTTGTATCCAACCATCTATATTCATGATATCCAACAACTCAGCATGCCAATCCAGTTCTTTTATACTCCTCCTAACAACATCTTCATTAGGGGAATTTAGAACCACATATTGGCCTGGGTGCATCGTTATGAAGATCTTCTGTTCTCTTATAAATCTTCCTAATTCAGAGAGTTGGTCTCTGAATTCGTGTTGCCAGTTGAAATCAAATACATCATGGCTTGCAAATGGTATGAATTGTGATCCTAGTCTGAAAAAATAAATATCATTATCAAGATTGAATCTTAGGATATCCCAGAAATGATCTATGTTTTTCTGTATTGTCTCTCTGACTTTGTTGTGACTGTAAGAACTAAGTCTAAAGGTATTGTTAGTAGATCTCTTGATAGTATAGTTCACACATGGATACCCTATGTTCATCATTTAAATCTTTCTCGCTAATTTTTAAGTATGTGTGGTATTATAGGATACATTGGCAGTAGAGCTGATGAAGTTGCTAGATACGGATTGAAAGCCCTAGAGTACAGAGGTTATGATTCTGCCGGTGTGTTCTGCGGAGGAGAAATAGTTAAAGGTGTAGGTGAGGTGGATAGAATTTTGAATAGAATACCTAAAGGATCAATAATTTCACCTGTGATAGCACATACGAGATGGGCAACCCACGGTGGTGTAGAGGACAGGAATGCACATCCTCATCGATATGGATCTATTGTTCTAGTTCATAATGGAACCGTAGATATACAGATGGACTTTCCTGCTTTGAAATCAGATACAGATACTGAGAGGATAGCAGCATACATACACACCCAACTCAGAACTAGAAGTATGTTAGATGTTCTAAGGGAAATGTTCTCAGATGTTCGTGGGACTTTCAGTCTGGCAATAATCAGAATCGGTGAGAACGATAAAATATACTTCGCCAAAAGAGGTACTCCTCTGGTAATAGGCATAGGGGAAGAGGAGATGTTTCTTAGTTCTGATATAATAGGGTTTCTACCGTACACCAAAAGATACATCAGATTGGAGGATGGAGATTATGGTTACATAACGCAAAGAGATTATTACATCTACAACAGTGGTAGATCTGTTGGGAGAGAAGTCAGAGTCTTTGAAGGGAGTTATGAGATCGCTGCCAAAGAAGGATACAGACACTTCATGGAGAAAGAGATACATGAGCAAGTAGAGATAGTCGATGATATAGAAACAATAGATTTATCTGAAATCAGAGATATCCTCAGCAACAATCACATCGATGGGATTGCTGCAGGTACAAGCTATCATGCATTACTTTTCCTCAGATATATAACTAAATACAACATAACACCGTACCTATCTTCTGAATACGAGTATCTTGCCAGAGATCCAGAATATGTGCTTGCAATCAGCCAAAGTGGAGAGACTATAGATACTATCAGAGCAGCAAAAATTGGTAAGGAGAGAGGTGCAAAGATCATAGCAATTACAAATTATCTAGGATCGACACTAGCATCTATTGCAGATTATGTGATACACATGAGGGCTGGTGTAGAGATAGGCGTTGCTGCTACCAAGACATTTATGGCCCAGGTGTTGATAGGTTATAAACTTGCAGACAGGTTCAACAAGGATGAAATAAAGAGAGCAATAAAGATAGGATTGGAATCAAAATTAGAAGAGATAGACCTAGACAAGAATATATTCTTTGTCGGTAAAGGGATTAATTATCCTATTGCCCTGGAAGGTGCTCTGAAGATGAAAGAAATAACATATTTACATGCAGAAGGGTTTGCAGCAGGAGAGATGAAACATGGTCCTCTGAGTCTATTCGATAGGAATTCTGTCACAGTATTTATACACGGAAATGATGAGAGTTATGAGAGTGCTATGAACAATTACAAGGAGATAGATGCGAGAGGTAGTAGAATTATACTACTAGATCCCAAGAGACTTACAGATAGATATTTCCACATCGCTGCTATAGTATATTTACAGAGACTTGCATACAGTACCGCGATCAGACTAAACAGAGATCCAGATAAACCTAGATTTCTAGCAAAAGCAGTGACTGTGGAATGAAGGTTTTGATCAATTCTTTAGAGGTAGGAGGCGCAGAGAGATCAATTGCAAACCTATCAAAATACATGGATCTAGATATATATACAATCTACAATAACTCATCTTTTCCTGAAGTGAAATATACTCCTATCCTAGACTTCCAGAAACTGAATGGAACTATGATGTATATGCTAACCCCAATCATAATCTCCAGGATGCTGAGAATGTTTAGGAAAGAGGATGTATTGGTATCTCATCTGAATCAATCTAATTTCATGAATTTTGTTCTGAAGAAAATGATTGATCATAGCATGATATCTGTTATACATCACCTATACCTAAACAGAAGAATTCCTCTGGAGAGACAAGTATTGAATAGTTCTGATCTGGTTGTATGTGTATCAGAGCACATGAGATTAGATCTAGTAGAGAGATATGGATTAAAAAACTCTGTCACTGTGTATAATTCTATTGACTTAAATAATATAAAGAGACTTTCAGACGAAGATTTGGATGTTGATTTTGAATACTTAGTGAATGTAGGGAGGTTTGTAGATTTTAAGAATCAGATATTTCTTATAGATCTGTTTGCAAAGATCAGAGAAAAAATTCCAGATATGAGGTTATTACTGATAGGTTATGGAGATTTGGAGAGGACTCTTATTCAGAGAGCTAAAACCAGAGGATTGTCAGTATCGAAAGATGTACAGGAAAGAGCAGATATCTATATATTTAGAACAGATAATGTTTATAAATACATGAAACATGCAAGAGCATATGTACATGTGTCAAGGAATGAGGGTTTTGGCATGACTCTGCTAGAGGCTCTAACCTTAGATATCCCTGTAATAACATCAGACTATAAGCATGGATCGAGAGAGGCCTTAGGTATATACGATTTCGATACCTCTCTTGAATATCCATACAGAACAGATCTAGGGGTGTTGTTCCCTGTTGCAACCAGTGTAGAGTCGAAGGAAGGTAAGATCTGGATGGAAAATCTTCCAAAGTTATTGGATGAATACTCTAGAGTCCCTGGAGAGAGGTTTGTGACTGAGAGATTCCATCCCAGGGTAATTGCAGAGAGGTGGAAGAATATATTTAAAACATTCTAAATACAACATATGAGTCATAATATAAATATGCTGTTTGAGACAATAAGTGTAGGTGGAATCGAGACAGGAATAGCAAATCTAACCAAGTATTTAGACCGTCTTAAGATATATAGTATCTATGATATTAATCTTCAGCCACAGAACATAAAGAACATATCCTTGACGAAGGCAAAGCATATCAGTAAGGCAGAATTGTATTTGTTCCTACTGAAATCGCCTGTAATAGCTAAAAGGATGGCAAACTATCTATCAGATGGAGAGGTATTGATAACTCACACAAACAGAGCACATCTAATAGGACATCTATCACAATACTTTAGGAGAATAGAATGGATACCAGTGATGCATATGACTGATCTACTATACAGCAAGTTCAGGCAGGAGATGACTAGGAGACTTGTCGGCAGAGCAAACAGGATTGTGTTTGTTTCTCATCATATGAAACATGCCTATAGACCTATCTTTCCGAACAAGGAACTACATACTATCTACAATTCTTTAGATGTTGATCGGATAAGACAGAGAGCAAGTGAATATAAGTTCAGCCTAGATAATTATATTCTGAACATAGGTAGATTTCATCCTATTAAGAATCAGAAATTTCTGATTGATCTATATAGTAGAATAAAAGATGTAATTGGAAAGAGACTTGTAATACTGGGATTTGGAGAATCCAAAGATGATCTGAAAAGATTTGCAGAATCCAAGCATCTAAGAGTCAGTGAGGATCCAAATGCAGAAGCAGATGTTTATATTTTCAGATCAGAAAATCCTTATCCTATCATAGCAAATGCATCTGCATATATTCACACCTCTGTTGGTGAGGGATTCAGTGTATCTTTGATAGAGGCACTATCTTTGAATGTGCCTATCTTTACTTCTGATCATAGGTTCAGTGCCAGAGAGGCCTTAGGTATATACGATTTCGATACCTCTCTTGAATATCCATACAGAACAGATCTAGGGGTGTTGTTCCCTGTTGCAACCAGTGTAGAGTCGAAGGAAGGTAAGATCTGGATGGAAAATCTTCCAAAGTTATTGGATGAATACTCTAGAGTCCCTGGAGAGAGGTTTGTGACTGAGAGATTCCATCCCAGGGTAATTGCAGAGAGGTGGAAAGATCTAGTGTTTGGTGAGAGAGGCTAACAGAGTTGCCACTAGATGTGCTCCTAAATAGCAACTCTTCCTGTTGTTTATAATCTCAACAACATCTGCTCCTAGTATGTTCCCTTGTATCTCATGAATAGCATTTACAAGTCTAGAATACGAGATACCTCCTGGCACAGGAACATTTGAATCTATGTATACAGGATCGAGTACATCCACATCGATTGAGAGATAGATATCGTTCAGTTGAATTCTATCTATTATCTTCGACTCTATATGTCTCTCCTCATCTTCTATTATTCTGGTTCCATAATGATATACCTCTGCACCACCTTCAATTAATCTCCTGGCCACACATGCGTGGTTATATGGATTCCCTTGATATTCTTCATACAGATCTAGATGTGCATCGATCATAACATATCTCCTGAACAATCCACTGGTGGCTATTGTTATTGAGTGATCGCCTCCTATCATCACTGGAATCTTGCCATGAGTTGTTACGTGTTCCAGAACATTTCTTATTTCACGAATTGCTGTTTCGGGATGAGATCCAGGAATTACCAAATCATATGTATATACAGGAATGTCTCTGTAGCTAATCCCTGTGAACTGATCATAGCTAGGTAAGTTTAGGGACTCTCTTATTATCTGTATAGGGGATTCTCTGGATCCACATTCACCATAGAGTACAGGTATAATCACAAACTTTGCCTCTTCGAAAGAGTACTCGGATCCTAGAAATGAGAATTTCTGTATCATGTTTTGTTATTGATACATTTAAAAATATATATTGCATGCTATAAAAGCATGACTCAGAACACAGTCCATGAATATGATGTAGTTGTGGTAGGAGCAGGACCGGGAGGTTCAGGAACAGTGTTACATCTGAAGGGTTCTGGATTGAAGATCGCCTTGTTGGATAAGCAGAAATTCCCTAGAGACAAGATATGTGGAGACGGAGTCAGTGGAAAATCATCTACAATTCTCAAGGAACTAGGATTGTTTGATGAGATGTTTAAACTCAACCACGGTCCAGGATATGGAGTATGGATGAGCGGGCCTAATGGGGTTGATCTGATAGTGGATTCGAGAGATGAGAATCCCAATGCTAAGCCACATGGTGCAATCGTGAGGAGAATTGATTTTGATAATTTCCTGTTTCAGAATGCAAAGAAAGTAGAGGGGGTAGATGCATACGAACAGATGACTGTGTTTGATCTGATCAAAGAGGGGGATAGATACGTAGGAGTATTGGCAAAGGACAGTTCTGGAAAGATCCATGAATTCAGATCCAAGATCATTGTTGGAGCAGATGGAGCAGCGTCTGTGGTGGCAAACAAGCTAGGAGTCGCGTTCAG
>JANXEC010000028.1 GCA_025058915.1 Microcaldota archaeon
CTTCTCTCATCTAATCTCTCCATTGTAGTGGGTTTGTAATATTACAATCAGCAACACATAGCCCTAGCTGTCTGATCTTCTCACACGAATACATCATGTAATTGTTCTTGTGTATATGTTCCAAGTAATATCTTGTCTTTCTCTCATTAAAATTAGGTAGAGTTCTATAGTAATCTACTATCTCATCAATGCTTTTACCTATCCTTATCATGTATATCCCCAGTATCAACCTTTCATAATGCCCTATGTTTTCTCCGTTAGATATTCTATTGAGTATGTTCTGAATACATGGTGGGAATGATCTCGATACTCTCACAGAGGGTTTTGGTAACCAATCCTTGAATATCTTTGCAATCTCATCTCTTCTACCTCTCACATAATCTCTTATCTTTCTCAGCGAAATATCTATCTGTATTTCTGCTATCTCCTGGTCATCTAATTCCACATATCCATTCCTTATTTTTCTACTCAGTAATTTAGCTCCAAAAACACTCTTCAGGAACACATCCATTCTCATCGATCTAGGGATCACGGGAAACAGATTGGGATCCTTATCTCTAAGATAGAGGTTCTTCAAAATCTCTCTTGCCCTATCAATTCTGTTTCTAAATACATTATATACAGCATGAACCAAAAGTCTATCACGATGATTATCAACCATCTGATCCCAGACCCTATCTGAGTTCTGTCTGGTTCTTTCCTCATCTATTATCTTTGGATCAATTCTCTCTAACATACATGATAAGTTAGATGATATTGTTTTTAAATGTATTCCGGGATACAACTGATATAGCCGAGGTGGCGGAACCAGGTTAACGCGCCAGCCTGGAGAGCTGGTTCCCGAAAGGGTTTGTGGGTTCAAATCCCACCCTCGGCGCCTTTTAAAAGTTTTTTCCTGATTTATATTAACATGAATCCTCTTCAAGCTTATATCTCGGATCTAGATATATCTAGATTCTTGTTTCGTGTTGCTTCCTCTCCAAAGAACTTTGATATTCAGACTCCAGGATTATTCAGAACATATATAGATTATCTAAATGAAAAGAAAATGAAGAAACATGTTCAGAGTCTGAATTCACTGAAAGAGTGGCTCTATAATCAAGATAGAAATTCCTATGAAATCATCAAAAAGGCTATGGAAAGAGCAATTATAACAGAAATGTCTCTATCTGTAAGGAAGTTTATATCAAATGATGAAATGCATAAAGATATACTGTCAGACGCTTACATCAAAGACCATGCAGACGTGGTTTTAAGATATCTTGTATGGCTCCACAAATTGGCTGAAATTATAAGTCGAAATAGCCTGAACTCGGATTCTGACTACATCATGAAAGTATTTAATTATGCACCTCTAGATCATATTGGTGAGTTAAGTGCTGTGATAACAAACACAAAGAATTCTTGGAATTTGGGAGTGACATTTACAGTAGCCACGGACAGTGATCTTCAGGAAAAAATAATCATAGTGGGTTTCACAACTGATATGGAGCCTATATTTGAACACATACTGAAAACAAATAGATTCCTATCTGAACAGACTACACTGAAGTTAGTAAGAATCCAACATAGATACGTTAGATCCAATCTGTATAGCGGAATCTCAACTGTTTCCAGCAATTCCCATCTATTTACAAAAGTGGAAGCGATCAAATATATACAAAACACTGAGACGATGTTTTACATTCTGAAAAACCCTCCTGAAAAAAGTTTTTAAAGGTTTGTTGATGTTTGTATACTACCATAGATCAATCCAACCAAGTCCCTATCAATCATTACGACTGGGACTCAGATTTGGAATAGGTTCCTCACAAGATAACACCTATCAACAACTATCACTGGATCCTAACCTCATCATATAATATAGAGATAAGATGGATTCATCAACTACATATCCAACAGCATACGTCTGATTAATAACAAAAGAAATTTAAAAATATTAAAAATATAATAAAATTATGGAGGTTTTCTTAACTGCAGAGGATGGAGGAGGAGGTGCTCAAATCAACAATCAGAAAGCACATACTTTCTATCTAGAGAAAACAGATGAACTAGATAAGCATTTAATCAGAGAGAATGGTAAACTTCTCCTAGGACTCCATGATGGTCAAAAAGTGGGACTGAAAGAAGGAGATATCATAGCCAAAACTCCCGAAGGTAAACAATTTACTATTATCAGAGGACCTTCCCCCTCTGCAGTGTCGGATCTGATCGAAAGAGGATATCAGGTTTATATTTATCATAATAGAAGCATATATAAATTTAGCAGAGAACCTGTAAACAATGAATTCCTGACCTGGGAAAATGGGAAGATATCAGAGATTACTCTAGGAAAGAGAAATGAGCAACCCTACCAGGAATACCGTAGAGATGATAGAGAAAGCTATGGAAGTGGAGGTACAACAGTATTAGAATCATATAAATCACTATCTTTTAGTCAACGATTAGAGACATACGGAGCAGCAAGAAAATTAGGTAGAGGAAAAGCAAACCTCAACGATCCTGGTTACTCAAATCTAGTAGAACATGTAAAACAGATGCGGAGTGGAGGTATGAGTGAAAGAGAAATATTGGAACAATACTTTGGAAAACAACATGGAGAAGTATTATATGATTTATACAATCAGCAAAAAGGACTCTTCAAAGATCTTGATTTCAGTAAATGGGCCGCTGCTATCGTATATCTAACCCGCAATCCAGAGGCACTCAAGAACATCAGTGATAGTCAGAAACCTCCTGAAAATCAAACTAACAATCAACAGAACCAAACACAACAGCCTAATTCCGGCCAACGGAATAATCAGACCCCTCTAACTCAACAATTCAATTCTGCTCAAAACCAGTCTATTACTAGTGAAGTAGTTAATCTTATGGTAGAATTGGAAAGAATGGAAATAGGTTCAGGAAATATAATGTTATTAACATCAGCATATAATGGACTAAAGAGAAGATATGGAGATAAGATAAATGCACAGACCTATCTAGAGATAGTTGAAAAACACTGGAATCCGCAGAGAAATTTTGTAGATTTCTATAGAAGTGTGCTGAAAGAAATACACGAGAGATTCAGAGATACCACTGTTGAATACAACAAACCAACTACTAGTTCGACTACTCACTCAGAAGAATCAAAATCCTTCACAGTATCAAACCCACTAAACGATGAAACAGAATCTTTCAACAAAGATGAATTAGCGACTACAAACAATTCTGTCTTGTACTTAAGGATAGGTGAAAGTGGTAGGATTGAAGTTGAAGGCAGGGAAGTAAATTTCACAGTAGGAAGAGATTTAAACGGAGTCTATGTAGATATACGACTGCCTGATGAACGAGAAAAAACACATAGAATGTATATCCTAATGAAACCCCAACCAAATGTGAAGGAACTTCAAGAAACACCTTTTGGCATAATAGTAGATCCCGTTACAGGAGAGTTGAAATTTGAACCAATATTGCCAGATACAAAAGGAAAACGTTATCTCATAGTAGCTAACCTAAAGGATGATAAGAGAATAGCAATATCATTAGAAAAAATAAATCTATAGAACACCAATCTGATGAAAATAAAAAGTATTTAAACATTACAATACTAAGACCTATTATGAAGATCCAGTTCTTGGGTCATTCTGCAGTCTATGTAGAGGCATCAGATAGGAGAATTCTGATTGATCCGTGGATCAGAGGAAATCCTGTAGCAAAGGTAGATATGAATTATATTTTATCTATTCAGCCGAACTACATATTAGTAACACATGGACATTTTGATCATGGGTTGGAGGATGCGATAGATATATCTAAGAGAACAGGAGCTAAACTGGTCGGTTATGTAGAGATGATGCAGTATGCAACTCAGAAAGGAGCCACCACTATACCTATGAACATTGGTGGGTATATACAGGATAGTAATCTTAGGATTCACATGTTTCAGTCACATCATACATGTCCCTATGGAACTGCGACATCCTTTGTAGTATCAGATGGAAACATTTCTATATTCCATGCTGGAGATACAGGTTTGACAATGGATTTCCAGCTCATATCAAGGAAATATAGTCTAAACCTAGCAATCTTACCCATAGGAGGGAGATTCACTATGAGATATGATGACGTTGATATAGCTAAAGATCTGTTGGGAGCTAAAAGATATATAGGTATACACTACAATACATTCCCTCTCATCAAGATAGATACTGAAGAGGCAAGACAATACATAGAACTTTATGATGAAAAAGAGGAGATATCTATTTAAAGATTTCATTCTCAGTATTAAAACATGGACTTGGGATTGTTGTTCTGGTTGTTCGTAGTAATCATTATAGCATCACTGGTCTTTAGAGTTATAGTTGTTGTAAAGCAATCCGAATTAGGACTCCTCATGAGACTAGGAAAATACGTTGGTAAGTTAGGACCTGGAATACACATAATAACTCCGATCATCGACAGTGTTATTATAGTAGATCTTCGAGAGTCTCTGATAGATGTCAAACCTCAAGAGGTCATTACAAAAGACAACGTAAATGTAGTGGTAGATGCAGTAGTATATTACCAGATTATAGACCCAGAGAGAGCTGTGTTTGGAGTTACTGACGTGATACTTGCTATATCACAATTAGCTCAGACTACTCTAAGAGCAAGGATAGGAGAATTGGAATTAGATGAATTGTTATCAGCTAGAGAAACTCTGAATGCTAGGATGAGAGAGACTCTAGACGTGGAGACAGATAAATGGGGTGTGAAGATCACCAAGGTAGAAGTAAAGAGAATAGATCCTCCTCCTAAGATACAGGAGGCTATGGCACAAC
Organism: Microcaldota archaeon; assembly: GCA_025058915.1. GTDB lineage: Archaea > Micrarchaeota > Micrarchaeia > Anstonellales > J096 > JAADEL01. Next base: position 4,803 of record JANXEC010000028.1, read on the forward strand.
AGATGACTGCAGAGCGAGAGAGAAGAGCAAAAATAACACTTGCAGAGGCAGATAAACAGGATGCAATCCTGAGAGCAGAAGGATACAAACAGTCAAACATACTCAAAGCAGAAGGAGATGCAAGATCAAACGTACTTAGAGCTGAGGCAGAGGCAAAATCCTATGTACTGAAAATGGAGGCAGAGGCAAAGGGTATTGAACTCAAGGCAAACGCAGAGGCACAGGCAAGATTGATCCTGGGTGAGAGTGAAGCCAAAGCATTAAGAATGATCAGAGAGGAATTGAGCAAAGCCGGTAGCAAAGAACTTCTCCTCTATACATACTACAACAACTTGCCTAAAGTAGCACAGAATGGTAAATCCATAATCATACCTTACGAAACTGCTCAGCAGGTGAGTTCACTAGTATTAGCATCTGAATTCCTGAAACAGGATAAATGATAGAGTTCTTGTTTCTATTGATAGCATTTTTAGTGGTGTTGTTAGATATATATCTACTACAGACTATATTTATCGGGTTCCTTGGAGTATGGATGTTCTCTAGTTCGATAATCTATTTCATACTTAGTATTGTAGAGATGGATCTTCAACTGAGAATCGGGGTGTCTCTGCTAGTTGGATTAGTGCCTGCATACATGTATTACAATAACGTAAGAACAAAGTATTCAGGTAGTGTGAAGACTGATGTTGATTTTGATGATAAAAAATTGTTTGGATTGGGTGAGAGAGCTAGAGTGAAAAAGAGAATAGATACAGATAGATATATTGTTGAGATAAATGGGCTGGAATGGACCGCTATATCTGAAGAACCTCTCCAACCAGGAGATGTTGTGAAGATAGATAGAACAGAGGGTACAATCGTAAGAGTGAAGAAATGATATATATCAGTCTAATATCAGTGTCTTTGGTAGGTATATTGATATGTATATACTTACTCAGGAATACTATAAATCTCAGGGCTCTGCTGATATCAATGACTGTAATAGGTTCTGGGTTTACAATTCTAGATTATTTCATGATAGGTAAGGCCTGGAATTTCAATAGTGTATACATATCAGGGATATTCATAATGAATATTCCTATTGAAGAGATTATGTTTTTTATGTTCATCCCTGCTGTAGTGTATTTGATGTCGAATTATCTACCAAATCTAAGTCTCTTTAGATACTTAAATGTTGCTATAGTATTAACATTACTGATTATTATCACAATCTATGGGAAAGGTATCTATTCAAATCTAATGTTGTTACTTGGAACCATAATATTGTTCCTGTATTTTCACACTCAGAACCTCGATCATATCGTTAT
>JANXEC010000029.1 GCA_025058915.1 Microcaldota archaeon
CATTCTACTTTTTAGTTCCTCTAATTTCCATATTCTCTCACTACCTCCAATTATCTCCCCATGTCCGTATGGAGCTATCATATCATCGTTTAGAACCAATTCAGGATTATCAGGGTCCTCTCTCATGTAGAATGCCTTGATCTTCTTCGGATATTTAATTATAAATACAGGCTTTTGATATTGGGAAGATATCAATGCTTCTTCATCAGCACCAAAATCCTCACCGTATTCCATCTTTCCACCCAGCCTGTTCACAAGATCTACTGCTTCATAGTAGGTCAGTCTTGGGAATGGAGAGGTTATCTTCTCTAACTTCTCCCTCACCCCGAAATAATCCACGAGATCAGGATGTTCTTTCAGGAACTTCTGTACAGCATATTCAATCAACCCCTCCTGAATCTTCATATTACCTTCCCAATCTACAAATGCAGCCTCTGGTTCAAGATGCCAATACTCTGCTAGATGTCTTCTGGTTCTACTCCTCTCTGCTCTGAAGGATGGAGCAAGTGTATACACTCTCTCAAGAGCAAATATACCTGCCTCTCCATACATCTGTGAACTCTGAGTCAGATAGGCTCTGTTCCCGAAATAATCCAACTCGAACATATCTGCCCCTCCCTCTGCTCCTGAGGCAGTTATGATAGGTGGATCGAACCTGTAGAATCCGTTTAGATGCAGATACTCCTCTAAATACCTGATGAGATAATGTCTTGCCTGAAATATCTTTGTGAGTCTCTGCGATCTGACCCATAGATGTCTGTTGTCTAGTAAGAACTCTTCAGACTGATCTTTAGATATGGGAAAAGGTTCACCCACATGTATTGCCTCTAGTCTATCTATTTTTATTTCATAACCTCCAGGGGCACGCTGATCTCTTACTACAGTTCCTCCCATCAGGATAGAACTCTCTATGTATAGACTCTCACCAATTCTCCACACATCTTCAGAAACCTTCTTCCTCTCCAGTACTCCTTGCATCAATCTCCGAGCATCCCTTAGGACAATGAAGATCTTGTCATCTCCTAGTTTCCTAATCCTATATACCCATCCTCTCAACTCTAATCTCTCTCCCTCCTGCATAAATATAGTAATTCGCATATATTTTAAAGGCTTGCTCTGAAAAAACTTAAAAAATTTACTGTGATTATAAAAAAACTGGTGATGGAAAGATGGCAAACAAGATTTCTCAAGATGTAATGCCCGAAGGATCACAGAGGATAATAGGAAGAGATGCAATGAGAATAAACATAGCAATAGCATATGCTATTGCGCAGATTCTGAAGACTACCCTAGGACCCAAGGGTATGGACAAGATGCTAGTGAGTGATCTAGGAGATATAATAATAACAAATGACGGGGCTACAATATTACAGGAGATGAATGTAGATCATCCCACAGCAAAACTTCTAGTAGAGGTAGCAAAGACTCAGGATAAGGAGGTTGGTGATGGAACCACTACCTCAGTGGTGATAGCAGGAAATCTGCTGAGAAACGCAGGTCAGCTCATCGATAAGAACATACATCCTACAACAATAGTTAGAGGTTATGAACTTGCTGAGAAGAAGGCACAGGAAGAATTGATCAACATAGCAGGTAAGGTAGATGTGAAGAAGAAAGAGGAACTAAAGAAAATAGCAAAGGTCGCATTAGGCAGCAAGGGAATAGGTACAGATATGGACAAAGACCATATAGCATCAATGGTAGTGGATGCAGTGACGCATGTTGTCGAGAGGAGTGATGGAAGAGTAGTTATAGATCTTGATCTGATAAAGATCGAGAAGAAGGCAGGAGGTTCTGTGAACGACACTCAACTGATCAAAGGTATTGTGCTCGATAAGGAAGTAGTGCATAGTGGAATGCCTAAGAGAGTTGAGAAGGCAAAGATAGCACTCCTAGATGCACCTCTAGAGATAGAGAAGACTGAAACAGATGCTAGAATATCTATAACATCTCCAGATCAATTAGAGGCTTTCCTGAAGAAAGAGGAGGAAATACTGAGGAGAATGGTAGAGAGGATCAAGGCTGCAGGTGCAAATGTAGTGTTTGTACAGAAGGGAATAGATGATGTAGCTCAGTACTATCTGGCAAAACACGGAATACTCGCAGCAAGGAGAGTCAAGAAGAGCGACATGGATAAACTTGCAAGAGCAACAGGAGCAAGGATAGCCACATCAATAGAGGATCTCACAGAGAAAGATCTTGGATATGCTGAGCTAGTGGAGGAGAGAAAGATAGGAGGGGAATCTATGATATTTGTAGAGGGAGCAAAAGACTCCAAGAGTGTGACTGTATTCATAAGAGGAGGTACCGAGCATGTAACTAGCGAAGTGGAGAGAGCAATCAAGGATTCCATAGGAGCAGTTGCATCTGTATTGAAAGATGGATTGTATGTAGTAGGAGGAGGAGCTACAGAGGTTGAGTTGGCTAAGAGACTAAGAGAATACGCAAAGAGTCTAGGAGGGAGAGAGCAACTTGCAGTTGAGGCATATGCAGAGGCTCTGGAATCCATTCCTTCTGCACTAGCAGAGAATGCAGGGATGGATCCTATTGACACAATAGTTGAACTGAGAGCAAAACACGCAGAGAAGAACGGAATTCATTACGGAGTGAATGTGTTGGAAGGCAGAGTAGATGACATGCAGAAAGTCGGTGTGTTAGAGCCATATAGAGTTAAGAGACAGGCTCTGGCATCAGCAACAGAGGTAGCAAGATTGATCCTGAGAATAGATGACATAATAGCATCAAAAGGTTCATCTAAAGACAACAAGAAAGATACAAGCTCAGAGACAGATCTAGACTAATTCTCTCCTCTTTCCATTCTTTTTACATAACCATATAAACATTTCTTCTAAATTTAAAACATGAACAGGAGAGAGTTCATAGTAGCTGGATTGACCGTAGGAATAGTAGGATGCAGTGGAATACTTGAATGCAGATTTCCCAGACATGAGATGAAAGTTAATCAAATATACAGAAGGGAAATTGTCGAGACTAGATATGAGGATGGTGTGGAAGTATACAGGAGAGAGTACAATCTATCAGGACATGTAGGATTACCTATTACTATGTATAGGAATAATAACAAGATACACATGAATTATGCAGAATCCCTGTTTCAGATGATCGAGAGATACAGAGGGGGATGTGAAAGATCGTTCAAGATCCTTTTGGCTTTTAGATCAAACATAAACAACCAGGATTATGATAGGATGGCTGATCCTAGGAATCCATACATTCTATCTCAACTGGGATTGCTTGATAGGTTCTTTGTGGTTTATCGTATAGATGATGCAGAATTGTTTGTGGATAATCTAGCAAACCTACAGAGGACGGTTGGAAATAGAGTGGTATTTGGTATAGAGAAAAAATATGGAAGGCTCAACACAGAGTTGAGGATTTTAGGATATGATTATATTATAGCGAGAAGATCAAATCATTTAGAATTGTATCCACTCACACCTGGGGTAGAGGACTTAGAGAGTAGGTATGGAACAGAGTACTCTATCTTCAGGGGCCTATACACACCGAATGTTGTTCTAGAGAGAATATTGTTTTAGTCGGGTCTGTAGCTCAGTTTGGACAGAGCGTCCGGCTTCGGACCGGAAGGTCAGGGGTTCAAATCCCCTCAGACCCGTTACTAAATACATTTAAACGTTTATCCATGATATAATTCAGTCAAGGGCCCATAGCTCAGCCTGGTAGAGCGCCCGGCTCTTAACCGGAAGGTCAGGGGTTCAAATCCCCTTGGGCCCGTCTGACGGTGAACCAAAATGGATGATAGCAAAATCAGAAAATACATAGATGAAGGGGGAATACTCGCAGAGATGTTCTTCGATTTCCACCTTAAAACCTCTAACCCCGAGGATGCAAAGGCTCTGGCAACATCTTTCTGCAATGACTTTATAAATGATGCTCTGAGCAGAGGTATAATATATTTTGGTGTTGCAGAGATAGAACCTCCAGAGAGAAACGATGAATATGTTTCTACTTATGCAAAGCTCACTCTCCTCTTTAAATCTCTGCCTAGTCTTATTACTACTGTTATAAATTACAATCCTGTGGCATTAGAGATAATTCAGATGAAAGATGATAAAATAACCATAGAGATAGGTAATCTTCAGGATATGTTAAATGAGATCTCAAGAGAGGTTTTTGATATCAAAACAAATATGATCACAGAGACTAGAAGGAGAGAATTAGAGAAGATCTACAGAGCTAGGCTGGAGAAGGGTAAAGAGATACTAGCGAGATATGATAAAGATAGGGATCAGAGAGTTTGATCAGGCAATAGCAGGATTGTACGATGATGACATAATACTCATCACAGGGCCTAGCGGAACTGGTAAGACGATTTTATCCCTGATCACAGCAGTATACAACATAAAATTAGGTAACAATGTCATGTATGTTCTGTTAGGCACTGATAGGAAAGGGTTTATGAAGTCTGTAAAGTTCCTAGAATATCCTCTAGAGAAATACACAGATAACAAGTTCATGTTGATAGAGTTCCCTACTGCTGACATCTATCAGTTTTTAGATCCAAATGATAATCCATTAATGACATTCATAGAGGAGTATAACATAAAGCTTGTGGTAATAGATCAGATAGACAGAATAATTACCTCTCAGGATGCTGTGGATAGGTTCTTCCAGGTGATACGCTCCTGGGGAATTGCAACTATACTCATATCAAACACAACTCAATATCACATAGAGAATTACTGCGATGTATGGATATCCATGGATTATAGGGACATTAAAGAGAGGAGGAAGAAAGTGTTTGAAGTGATAAAGAGCAGAGGCAGGAATCACTCTAACCAGAAATTTATCTTCGATATATATGAAGATGGTATAACGATAAAAGAGATATGAAAAACCCTCTCTCTATCTTGTGTTCTCTATCTTACACTCGTGTCTCTCTACTCTGATCATGTCCTCGGTTGCTTCTGGAATGTAATTCTTTGCATCCAGGAATTTGTTCTTGAGTTTGTTGCTCAAATCGTTCATTGTGTTGCTCTCCTGGATGAGAGATCTGATCATTTCGTATATACTGATAGTATTGAAGATATTTCTGATGAAATTCTGTCTTGCATTTTGTGCTTCTGACTCATTGAGCCTTACTCTCTCAGTCAGACTGGTTACATACATCTCTAATTCTCCAGAGGACCTCTCTGTGATCTCTAGACTTATAGGTATCATAAGTATAGACGTGTCGAATTTCATGTATGCTCTATCTAGGTTCCATTTAGTAGTTACATCAACTGTCATTTCTGACATAAGTTGCTCGAAATTATTTGAACTACTGTTACTGAGCTTTAACTTAACTTTGGTATTACATGATAGTTGCTTGTTTGCATCCCTTAGAAGATCCGAAGGTCTCTCTGCAGGAAATAAAAAATCAATACATCCGGAGAACGCTAGTAGAAATCCAAGTAGGTATGCCTTATACATCATATTAGCATAATACAAAAAAAGTATTTAAATCTATCTTCTGATGCTCACTCCATGTACGTCTAAGATAGTTACACCCAAGAATTTCCTGTATGTTTCTTCCCCAAATGCGTTCTTCACTATTGTTCCAACTATCTCATATCTGTTTCTTGATATTGAACCCTCCAGATCCTCTCTATCTAGATAGTCTCTTACATAGCCTATTGGTGTGAATCTGATTTCTCTACCATAGTTCATTATTCTGTATCTGAAATATCCTGAATCATCTAATTCGATGTATTTGATCGTCAGTACTCCTATTCCTAGTATGCTGAGCTCTGCGTCTATCTCTAATGATTGATCGAATGAAATTCTTGCTCTAGTATCT
>JANXEC010000002.1 GCA_025058915.1 Microcaldota archaeon
TGGTTTTAGCATGTTCTGAGGAACTCTGCCTTGGAATTCCAAGATGCTGAACATTTTCACATCGAAGACTATGTATTTTACTCTATATTCTCTGAGCAGTTGCTGGGCTAGTTGTCTATCTTCTGAGTACAACATGATTGCAGCGTCTAGATCTCTGTTCGAGAAGTTCAGGAAAGGGAGATGGAATGATTGAGCCCATCTGCTTGTCACAACCTGAGATCCTGTGTAGGAATTTATCAGGAATGATATAGGTTTGTTAGACAACACCACTCCTGGGTCTCTAGATATGATATTTATAGCCTCTACATAACTAGGAATTGTATCCGCCAGCGTAATATTCTTGTAGGTGCTTATGGATTTCAGTCTCTCTGGGAATTCAGAATATAATTCATATATACCTGCTATGATCAGTATTATGCCTGCTATCATTCCATGTTGATTGGAATCTTTGATTCTGTATAACATCCCTAATAATATAAGAGGTTTGAAGACTATCCCTAAGGAGTATGAAGGGACTATGTTTATTCTGAACAGAGCATCTAGTATAGGCGAAGATATCAGTAGAATCACAAAGATTAAAATCATACTGTCTATAGGATCAATCTTGAGATTCCGATAGATTGTAAAGAGATATATGATAATAGGAATTATCATAAGATCATTCAGAAGAAAATCCAATACTTTTTTCACTAGGAACTCCATCCCTTCTGGTCTAGAATAATTAGGGAAATCCATCCTCATTCTGGGGAAGTAATCTGTTAGATCAATCCTTGTGATTACAATGAACAGGATAGATACAGCGATTGTGATCAACATGAGATTGTTTTTTATGATTCTAACTATACTTCTATTTGTCTGGAACTCTAGCAAGAGTCTATATGCTATGAACATACCTGTAAATCCAAACAATATGAAATGCGATATGAATGATAGAGCTAAGGACAACCAATATATTCCAGTCTGTAGGAGATACAGAACAATCACAGAGACTATCTGTGATGCGAATTCTGTGTATTTCAGGATGTATGGGAAGTTTGAGATTGAGAATAACATTACCCCTAGACTTAGAACAGGTTGATTAGTGATTCTGAATGCAATTATATACCAAACTATGTTGAGATAGAGTAAGAAGGTTGATAGATGTTTCATTGTGTCTATTCCATTCATTCCAGAGATCTTCATCCATAATACTGCAAGCCATGAATAGATGGGATTGTATGAGAATATCTTGTTAGAATAGTAATGGTTTCCAAACAGATCCAAGGTTCTGTTCATGTAGTTTATCTGACCCAATTGAGCATAGTAATCCCCTCCTATTATAGGAGAAGGTAGTTCTTGGACTGTTCTGAGCATTTCAAATGAGGTTGTAGCATAGATAGATGCTAGCAACATACTGATCAGGAAATACACTCCTCCTTCTCTTCCAAGCCCTATCCATGCCAAGGATATACCGATGAGAGCTACGAGATTGATATATATGTTATCATGTAGTCTAGAGCCTGTAATAAGAGTAGTGGATATTATGAAGACTATTATAGACACTATTGCAGTCTTCTCCATCTTTTACCATCAAAGTAATCTATCCAATCCTTGCTAATAACCATGGTTACACTATCCGGTCTTCTGAAACAGTCTGGAAACTCACATATTTGGAATTTATCCCCTAAAGGACCCAGAACCTCTCCAGTCAGAGGATCTACAACAAATCCCCACCTTATATCTCTGTAGGAATTCACCTTGATCGATGATATTGCTACACCGCAATGACCCTTATTTTGAGTGTTGAAACACACGACCACAAACTCATAGTCTTTGCGTCTTGAGAAGAGATGATAGGTGTATCCTTTCACAGTTAAATTATTGTGGATCTTGTACGAAAAGTATTCATAATCAATTATGTTCACTCTCTTCATTCCCTCAAGCAACATATTTGTATCAAGCGACTCTAGCAGGGCTCTCAGTGCAAGAGCATGATGTTTACAATCTCCTCTACCGATCTCAAAGAATTTAGATAGGCTGTAGAATTCATCCACCCTACTGATGTATCCGTATTTGTCTCTCATTAAATATGTTGCACAGGGTATGTTGAGAGAGAAGATGTTTGAACATTCTCTAAGTATTTTTGATCTCAGTTCAGTATCTGAGAAATTTGAATTCTCTCTGAACCATGCTGAGAGATTCTTGAACATCTCCCATTCAGATCTATTAGCCTGAGATCTTAGCTCTCTGATTATCTCGATAGAGCGATTGAGTTCTCTAGAGAGATTATCGTAATCTTGTATCAAAGAATCATAGTCTCTAGATAGATTATTATATAGACTCTGGAGTCGCCTGTAGGATTCGTTCGTATCTCTAATTAATTCTATCAATATCTGATTCTGTTGCCTCTGATCTGCTAATTGTTCTGATAGTTCTGAAATGTTCGATCTGAGCATCTGAATTGTATTCATCAACTCATCAATTCTGGCTTGATTCTGTTGTGATGTGGTTATTAGATACATCCATGACCCTACAAGCAACAATATCAATCCTATAGTGACATAATTAGTCATGTATTTATAATAAAAACATTTTTATAATAAACTCATGGAGATTATAGTAGATCTTCATGTACATGGAAGATATGCAAGAGCAACTTCATCTAGACTAAATCCAAGAACTATGAGGAAGGCTGCTATCCAAAAAGGAGTTAATGTTCTTGGGACAGGTGATTTTACACACCCAGAATGGTTCAGAGAGTTCAAGGAACTAGAAGAGAGAGATGGCTTGCTGTTCTTAGAGGAATTTCCATTCATGTTGTCTGTAGAGGTTAATAATGTTTTCGAATACAGAGGGAGGGTTTTGACAATACATAATGTGATAATCACAGATTCTTTGGAATCTGCAGAGCAGATATGTGATTATCTGGGTAAATACGGAGATCTAAGTAAGGACGGTAGACCTAATATAAATCTTTCTATGGTTGAAATGATGGATTCGTTGAAATCTATGAATCCCAGAACAGAGGTATTTGCAGCTCATATCTGGACACCTTGGTTCTCGATACTTGGAGCAAGAAATGGTCTTAGATCGATATATGAAGTAATAGATAGTAGATTGTTAGCTGTGGAGACAGGTCTGAGTGCGGATCCTGAGATGACATGGAAAACTCATGCAGGTGATTTTCCAATCATCTCTAATTCAGATGCACACAGTCTAGAAAACATAGGCAGAGAGGCTACCAAGATAGAGGTAAGTGATCTGTCCTACCAGAGTATAATAAGGAGTATCAGAGAGAGGAAGATACTGAAAACCTATGAATTCTACCCTCAGGAAGGGAAGTACTACTACGATGGCCATAGGAATTGTGGAGTGAGTCAACATCCTGATGAATCTATTTCTAATCTGAACATATGCAAGAAATGTGGTAGAAAACTAACCATAGGAGTTCTGCACAGATCTATGGAATTGAAAGACAACATTAGCAGACCTCATCAGAAATTCCAATATATAATCCCTCTCAAATCAATCCTTTCATATGTGATGGGGGTGGAGGAATCTAGTAAGAGAGTTGAGAGAGAATACGAGAGAATCATAAAGGTGTATGGAACAGAGATGAATGTTTTTGATAGTTATAGTAGAGAGATATTAGTGAGTCTGTTTGGTTCGGAGATGGGTAACAAGATGTATAGGATTCTGAGCGGTGGTATAGATTGGGAACCTGGATATGATGGTTTATATGGAAGGTTTAGACTCAAGGAGCAGAATCTCCTAGAGCAACTGAAATGATGAATACACTTATGTAGAGCTGTGCAACTGTTGGTATTCTGTGTTTGTATACAAGAGTTGTGGCTAATATCATAAGGACATAGATAATCAGGAACACAGGGAGATATGTAATATCCTGAAGCAGACTTATAGAATTAGCTATGTGTAGATAGTCTGATCTATCGACGAAATTTCTACGTATGGCTACAGATATCGTCTCATAGACTATGAACGTGATGGTGAGAGAGACTATCCATAGGATATATCTATCTGTGTTTACAAGCACTAGGGATGTTATGAGTAATGACAATGGAAGATTAGGAACAACGTATCGGAGATCGTAATATACTAGTATTACCAATGATATAATCAGTAGTTCATATATCATTTACCTCTCTTTGTCCTGTATATTCCTGAATACTCTCTGAAGCTTGACCTAGATCTTAGGAATACTATCTGCCCTACTCTAGCATTTCTGTATATTTCAATCCCATTTGGATTGATCACATGCATCAGCATTTCTGCGTATCCTTCAAATCCAGGATCAAACAGGCCTGAATATATAGCAACACCATTCCTCAGCAATGATGTTCTGGGGAAGAATATACCTAAAGTTCGATTATCTATCTTAAGATACTCGTTCAGAGATATCTTGTATACTCCTTGTGAGAGATGAGCCTTGTCATCAAACTCTATCTTCAGAGTCTGGGCTAGTTTTCTATGTTTATTATCAAAATCTACCCTGCCATATCCTATGAAATAATAAACATCTTTCAGAGTCAGATCGATACCAGCCTGCTGTTCCTGAATCTCTCTATCTATATATTCAGATATGATTCTATCAAAAACCTTCGATGGTGGAACTATCATGCTATTCTTTTTGACTGTACATTTTTAAAATCCCTACGAAGGTTAGGTTTAAAAAGATATTCAGATTAACATTAATTGGTGGATATGATGACAAAAGATAAGAAGCCAGAAGAACCAAAACCAAAGAGACCAGAGGATGATAAGAAGAAGCCAGAAGATGAAAAAAAGAAGCCAAAGGACGAGGAAGAGGATTGGGAGGAGGAGGAAGAGGATTGGGATGAGGATTGGGAGGAAGATTGGGAAGAGGAAGAGGATTGGGAGGAGGAGGAAGAGGAATAGATGAGATTCTATTTCTCATATTTCTATGAATTCTTGAAAAATGGTCTGCTGATATCTATAATAGGTTTAATCCTGTTAATGTTACCTGAGATAGTACAGGCTCTATCCGTGAATCTACCATTCGATTTTTTGTATTTTGAGGAAAATTTCTTGGTATTGAGAGGTGTGGGTATATTATTGATATTATTTGCTTTCATCTATAGTTATCTGAAATTCAAGTTCAGTTTTCTAGATATTACTCCTGAGTATCTATACTATGAAGAAGGTATAATTGCAAAGGTCAGGAAAAAAATACCTTACAAAACAATCACAGACATTCAGATGAAGAGATCTGTGTTAGATACTATAATGGGATGGGATTCAATATACATAAACACTGCAGGGAGAGCAGATTATGAATTGATTATAAAGGGCATATCTATTGAACATGGCGATCTCATGTTTGAAGAACTGAAGAAGAGAATTTCTGCATCAAATCTGAGCAGAGAATGAAAATAGGGATTACAGGTACTCCTGGAACAGGTAAAACAACCATCTCCAAACTCCTATCGAAAAGGTTGGGTTATAAGTATATAGACATCAAAGATATCGTTAAGCAGAATGGGTTAGGGAAGGAGGTGGATGTGGAGAGATTGGAAGAGATTCTTAGAGAGATCTTGAGAGGGAGAGATGATTATGTGGTAGAGAGCCATCTGCTTGTTGAAATGAACATAGATCTGGATATTATAATAGTACTGAGGGCATCGTACAGAGCACTTCTGAGGAGATACAGAGTTAGAGGATATGATGCAGAGACAATCTGGGAAAATATTGCTGCAGAGGTTCAGGATTATTTTGTTACAAAACTAGAGAACAGAAAGTACATACAGATAGATACTACTGCCAAGAGACCTGAACAGGTAGTAGAGACTATAATTAAATACATACAGACTGGCAGAAGTGATAGTGTAGATTGGACCAGAGATCTGATGAATCTAGCACTAAGACGCAAAATATAGTTTTTAAAATCTATTCTATTGAATAATAAACGTGATTTGTGATGGAGAACATTAGAGAGGAACTAGACAGGCTCAAAGATGAGAGGAAAGAGATATTCTTCCATCTAAAAGAAGTAGAGGAGAACCTTGGATATTTGATCAAGGAGAAAGAGTACCTCCAACCAAGTGTAGATAAGTTCAATGAGATGAAACTGTACGATCTGAAGAGAAAACAGAAGAGGTTAGAATATTTGCTTGTTACTCAATCCAAAAATGCAAAGAACGAGAAGAAATACCTAGATAAACTTATTAGTATAGAGAGAAAACTGAAGGAGTATGCACATCTGTTTGAGGCTCGGACTAGATATAACATAGTCATAAAACAGATAGAGACCTTAGAGAAACAGAGGGATGAGCTGAAACAGAAGATACAGGAGCTAGATAATAAAATAAATGAACATCTGAAGGCACTCAAATCCAACATGCCTAAGAGGAGAAAGAGAGAAAAACCTGAAATTGACGTAGAGAATCAAGAGACTGATGATGAGAGCATAGGTAAGAATTACGTATCTCTAGAGGATCTGATCAGTCAAGACACTAAATAATTTAAAAACATACAGAGTTTATAAATTGGTGATCGTATGGAAAATAAGATCAGTGCTGAAAGAATCCTAGCATATATAGTGGATCTAATAGTAATAATTATAATAAGTTTTGTAGTGAGCATTGGATTTGGTATCTTGGGATTCATACTGTTCTTCATTGCACCCCTGATGTTCCTTATATCTACGTTAGTCTCTCTGTTTATTCCTCTTGTGTACTTCTACGTCACAGAGTATGGATTTGGTCGAACTGTTGGACACGCAATCTTCGGATTGGCGGTTACAGGATATCAAAATGCTAGTTTGGGGAACAGATTGAAGAGGACATTACTTAAATACCCTCTCATAGCCCTTATTGTATTCCTGTATAGTTTGATCAGTGATAGATATCTCCACGAAGAAATATCAGGTATCAAGACTCAGAAGATCTGATGATCAGGTTGAATAGTAAAATTTCCCTAAGATAGTTTTTAAAGATATCTCAGATAATACACAGCATGCGAAGAGTGGCTGTTATAGGAATAGGTATAACGAAGTTCGGTGAACATTGGGATAGGAGTCTTAGGGATCTTGCACTTGAGGCTGGTATAAAGGCAATTACAGATGCGGGATTGGAAGGCGAAAAAATAGATGCTGGATATTTAGGGAACATGGCTGCTGGTAATTTTGCCATGCAGGAACACCTAGGTGCTCTGCTTGCAGACGAGTTGGGATTGAATCCAATCCCTGTCACCAGAGTAGAAGCAGCATGCGCCTCCGGTGCAGTAGCATTCAGACAGGCATACATGGCAGTAGCCTCTGGAGTTCATGATATAGTTGTAGCAGGAGGTGTTGAGAAGATGACTGATCTAGATACGGAGACAGTCACTAAGATACTCTCTGCTGCAGGGGATCAGGAATGGGAAGCCTTTCAGGGAGCAACATTTCCTGCTCTGTATGCACTGATGATGAGAGCATACATGATTAAGTATGGTGCCAAAGAGGAGGATTTTGCATACATAGCAGTGAAGAATCATAGACATGCTAAGAATGTGGAATACGCCCAATTCAGAAATGAGATCACTGTAGAACAGGTCATGGAGTCTAAATATGTAGCAGAACCTATCAAAGTCCTAGATTCATCTCCGATCACAGATGGAGCAGCAGCAGTGATACTTGCTCCTCTAGAGATTGCATATTCGTATACTTCAGAACCTGTAGAGGTACTAGCAAGTGCACAGGCCTCTGATACAATAGCACTCCATAGTAGGGAAGATATCACATTTCTGAGAGCAACCAGAATCGCTGCTGATAGGGCATATAGGCAGGCAAACATAACACCGTCTCAAATAGATGTGGCAGAGGTACATGATGCATTCACAATAGGTGAGGTTCTAGCTCTAGAGGGACTTGGGATATTTGATAGAGGTACTGCATATAGAGCTGCAAGAGAGAATCTAACAACATATGGAGGTCAGCTCGTTGTGAATCCTAGTGGAGGTCTTAAGGCTGCTGGTCATCCTGTAGGTGCAACAGGTATTAAACAGATATATGAAGTAGTACTACAACTGAGAGGCAAGGCAGGTAACAGACAGGTGAAAAATGCAAGTTATGGATTGACCAATAATGTAGGGGGTAGTGGTGCTACATCAGTGGTTCATATATTTGGTAAGGTGTATTAAAGGTTTAAAAATTTTCTTTCTGAAGTAATTAACATGAATAAATTTGTAAAGGCTAGGTTGATAGGTGCACGTGCTCTACAGATCTCTTGTGGGGCTCCTTCTATGATAGATGAGAAGGTAAGAGATTCTGTAGAGTTGAGTTATATTGAGTTCCAGAGATCCAAGATTCCTCTAGAGGTGAGAGAATGATGAAATCTGTGTTTGTGTTAGTAGCTCTGGTATTGCTTTCAGGATGTATAGATCTAGGAGGAACAACTCAATCCAAGAGCTGCCAGACAGATGGAGAATGCAGATCATATCAGAGATGTGTTGATAACAAATGTGTTCTGAAACCAGGTGCATGTGAAGGTGACAAGGATTGTGAGTTCTATCAATCTTGTGACAGGAGATCTAATTCTTGTGTTCTGAAAGAAGGGTTCTGTGTAGATAACAATCAATGCAAGCTATTCCAATTCTGTAACTTGAGCACAAAGAGATGTCAAACCATCCAAGGCTTCTGTGAGAAGAATTCTGATTGTGCTGACTGGCAGACTTGTGATACTAAAACAAACAGATGTGTTGCAAAACCAGGTTACTGTAAAGATGACAAGGATTGTCAGGCCTGGGAGAGATGCAACAATCTAAATAGATGCCAACCTCTACCAGGAAGATGTAATATTGATTCTGATTGTAAATCCTATGAATCCTGTAGTAAGAGAGACAATACATGTGTACCTAAGAAAGGATATTGCAATGTAGATGGTGATTGTGAGAGTTGGGAATATTGTTTGAACAACAGATGTAAGGTTCTACCTGGTAGATGCAATACTAATCAGGACTGTGCAGCTTGGGAGATATGTGATAGCAGGAAGAACATCTGTGAATTGGCTCCTGGAAGATGTGTGTCGAATTCAAATTGTCAATCTTGGCAATACTGTGATATAGGTCAGAGGATGTGTAAACCAAAACCTGGAAGATGTGCATCATCTCAGGATTGTAGGGAAGGTCAAGTATGCGATACGATGACGAACACTTGCAGGTAAAGACTCTGAATAGGAAGAGCATAGATCAGATAGTTGAATTTCTTGAGGAAGTAAAGGAACTAGAACTAGATGAGGATGAGATACAGGAGATCAAGGATATATTGATAGAGGGATATAGTTTTGGTGTGTATAGTAACAATACTCTCTATGGAATAAGTATGATGTACGAATGTAGTTTTGATGGAATTCAGGTGCTGTTTGATAATGAACCTAATGCTCTGTCAGCAGAACCACATATTGATTACTCATTTGAAGACACAGAGCTTCTGGAGAGAGTTATGTTCAGAGCCATGGATAGGATGGCTCTGGATAACAACTTTGATTTCATAGTCATACAATTGGCCAAGACAGTGAAAGAGATCAGAGACAGTCCTAGTGAATTGATCAGAGCTATAATAGTGAATGGATATAGATTTATAGAGTCTCCTGATGATGTGACAATTGCCTATAAGGACTTGGGAGAGAGCCAATAATTTCTATATTTCTCAATTCTAACCTCTCTATATCATACAAGTATACTTTTATATTCACATTACTGAAACGCTCCTTCAGTCTTCTGGCCAGACCAACTGCATTAGCTATTTCCAGATCCTGAATATCTCTTGCTCTATGTATGTTCTGAGATATGAGGTTATAGATGTGTGGGAATTCATGCATTAATCCTTGAGAATACACTCTCACTGCACCACAGCCTGTGTGTGCGATTATACAGATCTCCTGGATCTTAAGATGATTTACTGCGAATGTAAGTGTGTCTATTCCATAATCATCAAGTGCGTTCCCTGCGTTTCTTATTACAAAATTCTCCCCCAAGAATTCTCTCTTGAACATCTCTTCAGGTATTCTAGAGTCAGAGCATGTTATTATTACTCTGCAAGGTCTCTGGCCGTCTCTGGCAAGTCTCTGTGCCAATAATATATCTCCCTCTCTTATGTGTTTCAGATTGTATTCGAAATTATTCTTTATATCATTACACACGTTTTACTAAAATTATTCGCATAGGTTTAAAAACTAAACTCTACCAAAATTCAGACATGTCAAAAATCAGAATAGAGTTAAATGTATCACTCAATAGTAGAGAGGATCTATCCTTGCATTACACCCCTGGAGTTGGAAAGATTGTGGAGGAATTGAGCAGAGACAGGAGCAAGGTATTTGATCTGACATACAGAGGTGATTTTGTGGCTATTCTATCTAATGGTACCTCTGTGCTTGGATATGGTAATTTAGGACCTGTCCCGATGATGCCTGTTCTCGAGGGTAAATCTCTCATACTGAGAAGGTTTGGTAGAGTAAACCCAATTCCAATATCAATCAGAGGTAATCACAGAGATATCTATGATATAGCAATGAGAATACAAGATAATTATTCACTCATAATGATAGAGGATGTTGCTGGACCTGAATGTATTGAATTACATGAAATGCTTAACAGAGATCTAGAGATTCCTACATTCAACGATGATATGTTTGGTAGTGCTATTATCACTCTATCAACTCTCAAGAGAGCAATCCATATACTAGGCAAGGATGATCCTAAAGTGATTGTGTATGGTGCTGGTGCTGCAGGCCTGACAGTATCTAAATACCTGAGAGCAATACAAATAAATAGGGTAATAGTTTTTGATTCCAAAGGATCATTGAGCAAGAGCAGAACTGATATGAATGAATATAAGAAGGAGATTGCAGAGATGTACGATATCAAAGATGTATCACTGAAAGAGGCTCTCAAGGGAGCTGATGTATTTATAGGCTTCTCCAGAGGAAATGTCATACATAGGGATCATGTTAGATTGATGAACAGAGATGCAGTGGTTTTTGCATTAGCGAATCCAATTCCTGAGATAGATGAGAGAGAGGCAATGTCTGCAGGAAATGTCAGGATATATGCAAATGGTAGGAGTGATAATAAGAATCAGATCAACAATTCATTAGTTTTCCCATCGTTAGTTTCATACATGGCACTCAGGAGAGTTAAATTAGATGACAGACTGATTGAGAGAGCGATTGATATAATATATAGATACAACACAGATAGACTTGTTCCAGATATGTTTGATATGGGATTTCATGAGTATCTCTTCAGGTCACTTAGCATGTGAAAATATACTCTTGTGGTCTGTCCTTCCTTACATAACCGACTCTGGATAGATAGAGTCTCTCCTCGGTTTCGTACTTCTTTGGGATTATGCCTGTGATTGTTTCCATGGAATTAGGATTCAGCTCCTCGCCTAGCATAAGTTCATGGGGAATTTTTAGAGTCACTTCCAGAGGCTTGTCTATCCAATCCGTAGGAGGTAGGTTGGAATCGGTCTGGTATGAGATGTATTCATCACCGACTCTCTTCACTGTCCCTAATCCCCTGAGGTTCATTATCTCAGACAATTCTTTCTCATCTATATACAATTCTCCTTCCCAGTAGAATCTATCTGAATTCTTCTCTTTCAGTATCCTGGTGTGTATTTTCACAGGGTTCTTTATGAAAGATACTCTGGGTATATTCCTGTCTCTATCTAAGAATTCTCTATTGATCTGCAGTAACATACCCCATTCCACTTCAGTCTCCTGCTTCCCAGGGCCTAGTCTAGATACAAATTCCCTGATTGCTTTTGGTAATATTCCTCTCCTCCTGAGTGCTCTGACAGTAGTCAGTCTGGGATCATCCCATCCTTCGACTATATTTTTCTCTACGAGTTCTCTGATCTTCCGCTTGGATGTAACACTACCTTTTATCTCCAGCCTAGAGAAGTGTATTAGGAATATATCCCTTAATCCTAGATCTCTGAGTATAGAGTAATACAGCTCAGTTCTGAGTTCATACTCTTTAGATCTCAAAGCGTAATTTACCATCTCTATACTATCTAAGATAGGTGTGGCAAAATCATATGTAGGCCAGAACCTGTATTTGTTCCCGTGTCTATAATGGGGATGATCGACTACTCTGAACATTGTGGGGTCTCTCATTGTTGTGTTCGGAGATTTTAGATCTCCTTTGTATAAAGCAACTATCTCTCCCTCTCTGTATTCCCCATCTATGGCTGCTCTAAACATATCCAAGTTCTGTTCTGTAGAATTGTTCCTGTCACTCACTGGTAATCCACTTCTCCTCATCTCTGCTATTTCATCCTGTGAGGCCGTGGTTAGGTAGATCTTATCCATTTTTATTAGTTTCTCTGCATGTTCATACAGAACATCCATATAATCCGAGGAATGTGTAACAGAACTATATTTTATGTTCAACCACTGAATATCATCCATGATTGCATTTTCGTATTCCTGAGAAACCTTCTCAGGATTTGTATCATCGAATCTTATTATCAACTTTCCACCATACTTCTCTAGATAGAATATATTCAAGAATACAGATTTGCAATGGCCTATGTGCATGTATCCAGATGGTTCTGGTGCAAATCTAAGAACCAGATACGAAGGGTTGTATGGTAGGTTATACCTCTTCTCGTCTCTTGTGTATTCCTGATAGTCATACTGATTAAATTCTTTCTCTGCCTCTCCAGGATCTAGAGTGTTGACACTATTTATTATCTCATTCAGAATGGGTATTATATCTTTTACTCTACTCTTCAATTCAGGATGCTCATACAGTACCCAGCTGATGGTTGATTTCAGATCTGCCTTGCCATATTCTATTCTGTTCTTCAGAGCCTGTTTTCTGAAGTCGTTGTAATATCTTTCTAGATCCTCCATGTGTGTTGTATCTTGGATTCGTTTTAAAAATTCAGCTCTTCATATATCTTGTTCTTCTCCTCTCTGTTTAGAGACCGGAGAGAGAAGATCAGTAGTTTTGATAGAGATAGTGCCTGGTCTGTATCGTAGAATGCAAGAGATGATAGAAAAACCTGTTTGATCTGCTCTATCATACTATTCTTATTCTCATCGATTTTGCTCTGAATTGCAGGTATGCTTGTTCTGTTCATGAGTTTGGTCATCTCAACTATCTTCTTATCTATTCTGAATATTTCTTTGAATTTCTCCTTGATAATCTTGGGTAGAAGATTTGGATTGTAGCCTAGAGGAAATATAGAATTATACATCATATAACTTATCACTTCAGGAGAATATTTTAGATCGTTCTCTATAACAAACACCAATCCTTGGATCTTCATTATGTTATCTTCAACGTCATCAGATTCAAACACATCATCAATCATCTTCTGTATCTGTGATTTCTCCAAAACTCTCCTCTTGGCTCTGAAATAATCATATATCAAATACACAAGAGGATCATAGTCTCCAACTGCGTATGGTCTTACTTCATTCAGCAATACCTCTATGTAATCCTTGAGCTCTGGACTTTGCTGGATCCTGTCTAACAAGATATTCGCCTCCTGTATTGTTATTCTTAACTCTACAAGTATCTGAACAGCCCTCTTGATGTATTCCTGATCTAGATACCTCTGAAATAGTTTTATGTTTATGATCGCAAGATGTAGTTTATCTTCTTCTGTTAGATGCTTGGATTTTCTGAATGCATTCTCTGCTAATTGCAAATATCCATTAGCATACAACACCTTTGCAACTATATTATATATCATTCTGTATCCACCTTCGTATAGTTAATCGATGTATCTCTAGACATATCTCTATTCAGAGATATAACCATGTTCCATGATATATTTGTTTTGATTTTTTCATCGTGAGTTATGATAATGAACTGATCTATGTGCTCTAGATAGAGTTTATTGATATTATCAATCAAAGAATCTATCGCGCTTTCGTCTAGGTTATGGGTAGGTTCATCAAGTATCATTACTCTTAGGTTCTTTGTGACTAGTGATAGAATTGCCATTCTCAGGGCCAAAGCATACATAGTCTTCTCACCTCCACTCAATCTATCTGCAGTAACCTGATTATTACCTGATCTTATGACTAGAACATACCCTGAGTCTTCTACCTCTATCTTAGGATCTGAATACACACCAGAATAGTACAGACTGTTCCAGTACATACTGAAATACATGTTGATCTTATTTATTAGATTCCTTCTCCTCCTGTTCTGTAGATCTTCCATCCTCATGTGTATCTCAATTAGCTCCTGAACTATCTTCCTGAGTATCTCGAGTCTTTCGCGTTTGGAATTGTATTCATTCACCTTTGTCTTCAGATAGTTTAGCCTCTGTTTGGAATCATCTATACTCTTATCATCTCTTTTCAGAGTTTCTTTGATTGCTCTGAGCTCACTACTGATCTTTACATATTCAGAATTCCAGGTGTTGTATCTGTTCTCATCTATATCTAATCTTTTGATCTCATCCAGGAGCTTTGCCCTTTCGAGACTCAGATCTTCCTTTCGCTTCCTCTTCTGTTCTATAAGATGTTTTGTTTCACTGAGAGATCTAAGTCTTTCTCTCTCACCTATTAAATCTTTCTCAGATACTTTAGGTTCGTCTGGAATATTGATCTGTCTCAATCTCTCCTGCCTATTGTTGAGTTCGGTCTCGATGGATTTCAGTTTCTCATCTATAGCTCTGATGCTTGATTCTGAGTCTGATATTTTTGACTTAAGTGTTTCTATGGTAATATCTATCTCTCGGATTCTGTTCTGTGTATTTGAGTTCATTCTCTCAAGTTCCGAGTATCTGATGTATCCTAATACTGCAATTGGTAGGGCGATTGCAATTAGATATGGATTAATAGAGGATAGGAGCAGGACAATCATAATACTTATCCCATATATCTGTATATTCCTATCCTGCAGAGGAGGAACAATCTTCAATTCTGATCTCTGTGTCTGCAGAGTTTGGATATTCTGAGTGTCTTGATCTATCTGCCGATAGATATTTTCTCTCTGAGATTTTAGTTCTTTGATAGATGATTCTATGTTCTCTACCTCTGTCTCTAACCTTATTCTTTCTTCTTTCAACTTTGTTATGTTCTCTATCGTAGAGCTGATTAATTCTATTTCTCTATCTATCTCCAGAATTCTTTGTTCTATTCTTTGAAATCCTCCTAATCTCTCTATGTCTTCTGTTATTCTCTTTATTTCCTCATCAATACTTTTGATCTGACCATCTATCCGGTTCAGTGTCTGTTTGGCATTCAAATACTTCTGATACCTATCTGTGATATTGCTCTCTTCTTTCTTCATCTGATCATATCTCACAGCAAGTTCGTTGTATTGTTTCTGATGTATCTCCCTATCGTTCTCATGGCTCTTGAGTCTCTCTAACTCTCTCTGGTATTCCTCTAGATCTTTTTTGTAACTATCTATGTTATTCGATAGCTCTTTGATTCTCTTCTCCCCTTCATTTATGATTCTTTTCAACATATCGATTCTACCTTGAAATTCCTCTATACCGAGTATTCTATCTAAGTATTCTTTGATCTGTTTTGGCTGTAGATCCATTATCTGGTATATCCCATCCTGTGCTCCATAGAAAACATTTGCAAATATAGACTCATCTACGTTCAGTAATTTCAATACTATATTTCTTACCTCATTATCATTCTCAGATATCTTCTTGTCATCAACATACATAATCACTCTTTCTGGTTTGTTCCTGGACAGAATTCTGGTTATTTTGCATTTCCTATTATTGATTGCGAATTCCACCTCCACAGTGGCAGTATCAGATCCATCTCTGATATATTCCTTCTTTGTTGTCCTATTTATTTTTCTGTATCCCTCCCTTATCTCTCCAAACAATCCATAAACTATTCCTTCTATTATACTAGTCTTCCCTGATCCATTCTTACCATGTATGAGTATCTTACCCTTTCTGAATTGGATCTGTGTGTCCTTATGGGACATCCAATTCTTAAGTGTGATCTTTGTTATCATATCTTTCTAATCGACAGAGAGAATTTATTAAAGTATAGGTTTGCTCCTAGTATTATCATAAAAGGTAGTAAGAAAAAAGTGTTTATGAACAGCATCACGTATCTTGAGATCTCCAGAGGGAATAATAGATCTAATAAGAACAATATAGCTATGTAAAATACTATCCCCACTACTGCATACATAAACGGATATAATGCTAATTCTCTCCTAAATAGCAATAATTTCCTGATAGCAGTGTCAAAGTCAACTCCCTCTATGACGATTGCATACGGTATGAATAGAATTACATAATTCATTATCAAGAATACAACAGATATGTAAAAAGTATCAATAGACAACACATATGCAAATATAGTGATATTGAATTGTATCAGGAACCATACTAGAAGGAATTTATACACCTCTGGATAGGAATTGAGGATCTGTTTTATGAATAGATTCCTAGAGAGTTCTTCACTCCTGTACTCTCTGGTCGCAATTGTCAGAGTCACAAAAACTAATGTGTATATTCCCATAACTAGCAAAAACACCATAAGAGGTAATACCAATCCGAATAGATCTATCTCAGTTATCTTTGATATCCTCAAGAATATTCCTGTAACTGAAATATAAATATAATCATCAAACAGAAACAGAAGCACTAGAATACTAAGCAGAATCACAATACCTGATAGAGCCACTAGATCTAATCCTGTTCTGTATACATTCCATGAACTCCTGAGCTCGAAGAGCATATCTATATTTAAAGCTTAGGGTTTAAAAATAATCAGGTGAGAATATATGGCACTTTTGGATGAGGAAACAAAGAAAGCAATAAAGGATTACCTATCGAAGATGAGAGATGTGGTAGAATTGGTTGTTGTGATAGATAGAAACTCTAAGAATTGCATGTATTGTGATGAGATCAAACAGCTGTTCGTTGAACTGGATGAGCTCAAAGTTCCGAAACTCAAGATCAAGTTGATTGAGAAATATGATGATAATGTCAAAGTATCTTACGATATATCTCCTGATCAGGTTCCTATAATTCTGATCAGAAACCCTAACATAAAAGCCTATATCGCATATAGAGGGATTCCTGCAGACCATGAATTTGGATTGTTCCTTGAGACTATTCTAGAGGTATCTACAGGACATGTTCATCTATCTGAGGATCAGATCAATAAGGTCAAGAACATAAAGGAGAGTGTTAAGATAGATGTGTATGTAACACCTTCCTGTCCATACTGCCCTGCAGCGGTGGCATCTGCATACATGCTTGCTATGATAAATCCAAACATCAAGGCATATGCAGTGGAGGCAACAGAATTTCCAGAGGAGAGTAATAGATATAGAATAAGAGCAGTGCCTACTGTAGTAATAAATAATGGGCAGAATAGGTTTGAGGGAGCATTACCTATAGATAGGTTCATTGCAAAGATAGAGGAGACTCTATCTAAAAAATGAGTATTGAGACCAGGCTAAATCTCATAAGGAGAAGACCAACAGAGGAGATAGTTAACGAAGAGTCTCTAATACAGAGACTATCCACTGGAGGTAGGATAAAACACTATATCGGATTTGAAGTCTCTGGATTGATACATCTAGGTACTGTATCAACTCTCCTGAAGATCCAAGATCTCAGGAGAGCTGGCGTGGATGTGAATATATTCATAGCAGATTATCATAGTTGGATAAATCGCAAATTCGGAGGAGATCTGGAACTCATAAGGAAGATTGCTAATGAATATTTCAAACCATTCCTGGAGGCTCTAGGTATAGAGGCTAATTACATCATGGCATCTGAACTCTATGACAATGAATACTGGAAGATGGTTATACAGATAGGTAATTCTAGCACTGTGAGCAGAGTCAGGAGAACCCTAACGATAATGGGTAGGGAAGATGCCGATAGTAATCCTGTATCTTTCTTTATTTATCCTCTCATGCAGGCTGCAGATATATTTAGATTGGATGTAGATATTGCTCATGCGGGTATGGATCAGAGAAAAGTACACATGCTTGCTATCGATGTGGCAAAGAAGATAGGCAAGCCTGAGCCCATATGTTTACACACCCATCTTATACCTGCACTGGATTATGATGGTAGGATGGATATAGTTGATGCTAAGATGAGTAAGAGCAAGGAGGGAGGGGCCATATTCATACATGATTCTGAAGAACAGATCAAGGAGAAAATTTCTAAGGCATATGCTCCACAGAGGACACTTGAGAACAATGTGGTTTATGAGATCTTGAAATGGATGCTTGTGAGAGATGATACTGAAGAGTTTACTATTCATAGAGACATGAAATTCGGAGGGGATATAACTATCACAATCCCAGAGTTTGAGAGACTCTATACTGAAGGTAAAATACATCCTGCAGATGTAAAGAGATACGTGTATGAGAGACTGGTTGAGATGCTCAGGCCTGCAAGAGAGTTGACAGAGAGAAAGAGAGAATTGGTTGAGTTTGTGAAGGCTGCCAGAACAAGGTAAATTTAAAAACTCTTGTATGGTCTAAAATTAAACATGCATGTAGTTGAAACCAGAGCAGATCTACTGATCAGAAAGTTAGCTGAGAGACTCAAGGGTGAACTACCCAAACCAGAATGGGTGGATTATGTTAAGGCAGGGGTGTATGCGGAGAGACCTCCTGAGAGCGAGGATTTCTGGTGGATCAGAGCTGCAGCTATCATGAGAAAACTATATCTCAATGGATCTATAGGGGTGAGTAGGATGAGAAGGCTGTATGGTAAGAGGAAGAAGAGGGGGGTAAAGCCAGAACACAGATATCCAGCAGGAGGTAAGATAATAAGAAATATATTTCAGGGTCTTGAGAGGCTTGGTTATGTTAAGAGAACTGAGAGAGGGAGAGAACTTACTGGGAAAGGGAGAGCTCTCTTGGATGAACTGGCTAAAGGACTATGAAAACAGACGATCCAGAGAATCAGGATCAGAACAAACTCGTAGAGGAAATAAAACTGAAGAGATTTCTGTCTCAAGCACTATCTCCAGAAGCATATAGCAGGTTGATGAATGTTAAGGTTGCCAATCCAGAGTTGTTCCAGAGAGCATCTGCTTTGATAATACAGTATTACTCGAGATATCACAAGAGGATAGACGAGAGAGAATTGATAGAGCTACTGAAACAGATCATAGGGAGAGATGATAGTGATAGGGGAGGTATAATAATAAGGAGAAAGTGATGATTTTTTAAAAAGTGTTCTAAATAATAAAAATAGATGGGGGTAATAGATATAATTTTGCTCAATATACCAATGCTTGCAATAGGTTTAGG
The DNA here is from genome assembly GCA_025058915.1 of Microcaldota archaeon. Taxonomy (GTDB): domain Archaea; phylum Micrarchaeota; class Micrarchaeia; order Anstonellales; family J096; genus JAADEL01. The sequence goes on from JANXEC010000002.1 coordinate 19,240, forward strand.
TATTGGTATATCTATATCGGTAATGATGTATTTCTATAATGTTATATTCAACAAAGACCAAGCAAAAGCACTCGATACAACCAAAGATGTTCTCATAATTGTACTATATATAGCCATGCTGTTTGTTATAGATGGATTCTACGGAATGTTTCTATCGAGTTGGTTAGGGATAAGTGCAACATCTTCAAGTGGCCTCAGAATCGCAGAGGCGGTTATATACAAAGACATAGACAAATTCAGAGAGACATTGTTCTATATCTACATAACTGATTTCCTGTTCAGTCTAGCAGGATCTTTCAATGCTCACTTACATGTTGGCCTGAACCCAGAGCAGAGCAAACTATCTGGATCATCCATAATCAGAGGATTGGCAGGTCCATTTGCCAGTATGATGGGAGGGAAGGCTGCAGTGGATCCGTACAAAGCAGACATATCGATCGATCTTATGGGTAAGATGGGATCTAGTATTCAGTTGCTCTACAATGCATCATATGGATTGTTCCTGGTATTAGTATATAAATACATCAAATTAACAGTAATCACCTATTTGCCTCTGATTATGTCTATATTTATACCCATGGCCCTGGTGTTGTTGTTCATCCCTATCACTAGAAAGGTAGGTCTCACTATCATAGGTTTGGCAATAACCCTCTACTATCTCTTCCCAGTCTTCATTATATACTCAGACACTGTTCTTAGGAGGATGCCTGATTTTGATCATAGATACATATCATCGTACATATCCCCTACAATCGTAGAATTTCTAGATAGATCCTATTCACCTAACAATCCATCACAGAGTATAGGATATAAATATGCATTTCTGGAGAGGGAAAGAAGAATTGCAAGTGTGATGAATGATTATGTGTTCCTGGAGCAAGATACTAGTAACATTATGGAACCTGATAAGAATAATATTTTAGCCAACAGAACCAAAGAGGGCATGGGTATTATGTATGTATATTCCTTCGTTGATGCACAATCTGTATGTGAGAGGAATGTTTATGACACAGAGGTTTGTAAGGAGTACCAAACACAGAATGTAGGGGATTTCAGATCAGAAAACGCATTAGCTCCTGTGGGATCTTTCTACATGAATGTTGTAAAGTATTCTGGATTGGTTAGGATGAGTGCTGGGTTGGCAGAATTGTCTAAGGTTATCAAAGGAACTACTCCCCTGACTATGATCATAGGGAGTATGCTGGGGATCGCTTTGAACATTCTCTCATTTGCACTGTATGCAAGTATGCTCCTACCTATACCTGGTCTATCGCAGATACTCTATGGATTCTTGGGTATTCCATTCTTACCATTCCTACTCTTCAAGACTGCACTGGAGGCAGCTCTGATAGCATACAAAGTTATTATATATGGATCAATTACTATCTTTTTAGATATATTTCTCATAATAACAGGCTACAGAGCAGTGGCATCTGTGATAGGGGCCGAACAGAGAATATTAGGATTGGAGAAGGTGTTGTAGATGGGTTCTATCCTAGGGAGTCTAGGTACATTCACCATGACATTAATAGGAATAGTAGTAGTGTATATGGTATTACTTTATGTTCTATCTAGACTGGCTAAGAATGAGGAGTGGAACCAGAATTTCAAGATAGAATTCAAACAGCTCCTCCTGAGTATTATGATATATGTAAGTATATTTGGAATATCAAACGCAGTGCATCAACTGTATTCAACGTATTCTGTAGGTACAGATCTTTTCAGTTTCATATCAACCCAACTCATAATGATGTTGAAGAACCTGCAATTCTATGCCTCTCATCTCATGCTATCTGCTAGTATGATGAAAATGTATGGAGAGTTTACAAATATAGGTTATCCACATGGATCATATGGATCTGCAAGGTTAGTAGCTTTCCCTGGGATTGATCTGTTGGCATCTGTAACGTTTCAGATAAGAGATATCATAATGATAGCTACGGGTGGATTGGTGGTTCAGTCCGTGGCTATGGATCTGATCAGAAACTTAGCCCTTACAGTGGTATTACCCATAGGCGTTATACTTAGAATATTACCCATCACGAGACAGTTTGGTAATGAGATGATAGGTCTGAGTGTAGCGATGTACCTCATATTACCTCTGATGTATTTTGTTTTTCTTAACACAATTGCAGAGATCAGCGATGATAGAGGAGGATTCATGAAGAGATTCACAAACCAATATCTAGGTCTGAATTCTAATGACGTAATAGAACCAGACAAGATATTTGTGAACCTCATGAATAATAAATCCAATAATGGCATTGAACAGGGAGAGAGAACTCTGAAGGACTATTTCGATACATACTACAAGAGAGAGATCGACAGAGAGATTCAGGAGAAAACATCAACTCCTGATGAAATATACAGAACTTTTGAAGTCTACATGACAATCAGTCTGATCCAATCTAGCTTTGTGATAACTCTACCCATACAGTTCCTATTCATGTATTCTCTGTATCTATATGCATCTGGATTTCTAGTGTTTGGTTTCGGTTTGCCTGGATTTGCTCTAGCAATAACACTGACCGCTGCAAAGAGCATAAGAGATTCACTAGAGAGGTTGGTATAAGATGAACCCTATCTTCCAAGCGATCATGCCTGTGGTGTTGCTATCTATTCTTATATACATAATCGCCCAATTGGTTGCTAGAGTGCTGAATAAACCAGATGTGGTTGGATATATGAATTCCGAACTACTTGGAATATTGATATTTTTGACTATATTAGTTACATTGGTTCATGTGATAGATCTAATTGTTTATGGAAGTGTTTCGATTCTCAATCCAACTGCAAAACAAGACATATGTGATGCAAACGGAATATCCATACACAGATGTCATGTTACTATTGCTGGATATTTCTTAGAGAGTATTCTGAGAGAACTTACGGATTACTATATACAACTGAATTCTCTATCGTTGATTGTAAGTTTTGTCAAGTCACTCTATGGAGTGAAGGCAATTCAGGGAGATAAGTTTGTGAAACTGAATTTCATGGGATTTGTACACATACCCGAATCCTACATAGATCCATTGATAGGTTTGACACAGAGTATGTTACAGTTTGGGATAGCACAGTTTATGATATTATGGTACATTACATCACCCCAATTCTTCGTTGGATTCTTAAGTCTAGGTTTGGTATTGAGATTGTTTGCACCAACCAAGAGTGCTGGTGGTTTGATAATAGCTCTGGTGTTAGGGCTATATTATGTATTTCCTATGGCATATGTTTTGATAGATGTTCATTACAGAAATGCATACGATGGAACATATGGTTTTAACAAGATCAATACTTTTAGAATCACAGATCATCTCCTATCAGCATTTGGATTACCATTTTCTAGTGAAATAGAAGGGGCTATAAATGCCCTGAGAGAGGTACAGAGATCATATGACGGGTCTCAGTCAGGCACTTCCAATCCAGATTCTGCAGCATCATCAGTAGCAGGATCTATATCATATCTATCTAGTCTAGTAGCATTGATTATGAAAATATCTGTGATAGTGAGTGCTCTCTTCATACCTCAATTGCTCTCTTTCATACCTGGAATTATAACAGGATATACTCTGTTGGCAGATGTGTCCCCACAGGTTTTCTTGGGGAGTGTGGTGAGAGTACCTGTGATACTTCTAAACATATATACTGAGTTCTTCCTTATCTTTGCAGTACTGATCTACATATCTCTGATCAGTACTATTGCTTTTATTAAAACATTCTCTCCTATATTGGGTGGTGACGTTGAGATTGCTGGTATTACTCGTTTTATTTAGTGTATTTGTATATGCATCTAGTTGCGATCAGGGTGGATTTATCAGTGAGGAGTGTCTAGAGAGAGATATATTTGGAAAATTCGACCAGAATTCATTTGAAGCAGCTATCAAGAAGATATTTCAAGATACCAAAACCAGCACTATGAACATGATAGAGAATTTTATAGTTAATGTGATAGCTCCATACACAGTATGTAAATCCACCAATCCGGTGGATGCAACCACACTACTCAACACCACAGCAGTTATAGTATTCATATCGATGATGCTAGTGTTTATACTGAATGGAGTTGCATCTATGCTTGGTAGTCAGTGGAGGATCTCTGTACTAGAGGAGGGATTACAGGGATTGATATCTATCCTCGTGGTTCTGATTATAGTGTCTGTTCTGAATTACTACACTACTAACAATATATTCCAAGAATCCAAGAAGTACATAGTGAATCTGATTGTTAATTTCTCGTTCTTCACAATGCTACTGAAGACTCTTGAGACTATGATGATTGGATTATCAAACCTAACTTTGCCATTTGGACCTCCCGATGCCAGAGGGATATTCAGTATATCCTTCTCCCAACTCTTCACAATCATCTTCAAATCTCTAGATGTGATAAAGGGATTCTTCAGTCTAGGAATTCTGGAATACGTGTTTAAATTGTTCATCCTATGTATCGGACCTCATGTGATAATACAGATATTACTCCCTGTAGGCATACTCATGAGAGCATTCTACTTCACAAGACCAGGAGGAAATGTGTTGGTGGGTATATCAATAGCCTTCATAATGATATATCCTATCATAATGTATGTATATTCAAAAATCTACAACAGTATTTCGATGATATGGGATGTATACTTAACAGAATCTGTGTATAGACTTTTGGTAGGTATTATGGGAGGAATAGCTATTGTATTAATACCTCTAGCCATAAAGGCATTCATAGGCATGACCTTTAACCAAATAGCAAACATTGCAGGTATAGCAAACATATGGATGGCAATCAGGAGAAATGTAGAGATAATTAATATGAATTCATTTGGAATAGCATCAGTATTGAATCTAACTCAAATAGTACCTGTTCTGTACTATCTGGTATTTGGATATCTCCAGCTCGCACTGATCTTCGGAGCAATACTAGGTCCTCTAGCCCTATACCTCACAGTATCCTTAACAGGTCAGATAAGCAGAGCTCTTGGTACTGAGATAAACATAGCTGCTCTGTCGAGGTTGATATAATATGAGCATCTCACATGATAAACCCAACATAGATGAGAATGCAATACAGATGAATGTAGACCAGATGATAGGTTTGTTATCGAGTACATGCACAGATCCTATCAAAGATAGATGTAGAATGGAGGATCAGACCATAGCAGAGATATTCGAATCTATCAAACCTCAACTGGGATTGTTCAGTAAAGCTATAGACGAGGCTGTTGACAAGGCTATAGGGAATCTCTACAGACTAGGAGCAGGAGGCATGGGGATATTCGAAGATAAATACTGTGGATACGTACAGAATCTTGGTTATATTACATCGATGATAGGTTGGGGAATGATAGTGGTATTGTCTTACATTTTAATAGACTTCATTGCTAGGATCATAGGGAACTCAAAATACTCTGCAATAGCAAGGAGAGAGATATTTGAAATAATAATACTCATCCCGCTCCTACTGGCATTGCTCAATCTACCTTGTGTGTTGAGGTTGAATGATAATGTTCCTATACACTCAAAGTCTCTTCTATATATACATTCTGCTATTATTTCCTCTATGATATCCATAATACCGATCAGTTACTATGGAGCCAGTGTTGCAATGCATTCAATAACGATAGTCCAGAACCTAGGGGGAGGTGCACCTCAGACGGCTCCTCTTGCAGCCCAATACTATGAATCTGCTCTATCTCTGGCCAAGCAGGCAGCAACATTTCTCACTCTATCTTTCATATGGGTAGGTACATTTGGATTTATGTTTGATATATTCACATATGGATTTGTGAAGTACCTACTACCAATAGCCATAATTCTAAGATCAATTCCATTCACAAAGAGTCTAGGGGGTGGTCTGATTGGATTGATCATAGCAACTAATTTATTCATCCCTATCATCCTATCTGTGAACTACGAACTCATAAAGATGTTTGGGCCAGGTTATTTCTACTACTCTGGAAACAATGTTAAGTTCAAGTTCAATCCATGGATTGAGATGGTTATTCATATATTTGCAGGTTTTGTGATCCTCATGTCAATACTTCAGTTGTTGATGGGATTCAGATTGTTTATAGACGTAATCAATGCAATTCAGAGATTTAGGGTCTGGCAATCGATAAGAGAAGGATTTAGGAGATTGCTAGGGTCTCTGGTAGGTCAAGGTGGAGGAGTGGCATCCACTCTCATAGATATATTCATGGTTATGAGAGTTCTATCGGTACCTACGATCAGAACCTTTGCATTCCAAATACCATTACTGCTGCTGATTGCATTCATCGTAGTTGCTGCAATCATATTCAACATTCTCTTACCAACACTCACATTCCTGTTCTTGACATCTACTATTAAGTATCTCTCATCTATGTTTGGTGAGGAATTTGATCTTGCTAACCTCACGAGGTTGATCTAGATGGATCAGTACCAAGTAATAGCAATAGGGATTGCATTCTTGGGTGTTATCATAGGCATTATATTGTATCAGATCTCAAAGATCTTCAACCTAGGAGGTCTGAAGAGAATATCCGAGATATTCATATGGGAAGCTGGAGTTACGATACTACTGGCACTATTCATATTTCTCATAGTAGATAGGATGAATAGTTTTCTATTCGATGTATCCGAGATGATGTATAAAAGTATAGGTAGAGATATTTCCCAGATAACTCCAAAAACACCTATGGCTGCTGCCAAGGCAGTCTTGAAGGAACTCATAAATAGTTGTTATCTCAGTACATATGGAATACTAGTACTGAACAGGATCGTACTTGAATCCTTAGGATCCTCGATATCGGATTTGGGTGCAGAGGTCGGTAGGCTTCCTACTGCAACTGTGGCATATGCTCTGATATATATTTCAGATCTGCTGAGAATAATGTTCTTCCTGCTATGGACCAGTATAGCAATGCTTAAGATCTTCCTATTCTTCTCAGCATACTACCCATTTCTGATCATGTTAGGTATAATTCTGAGAGCATTTGAACCTACAAAGTCTATGGGAGCATATCTGATCAGTCTAGGCATAGGATTATATATTGTATTACCAACAGCCTATACAGTAGGATTGGTCCTAAATTATAATGATTTACTATGCAAATTGCCTGAATCTTTCAGAGGTGATCAGACACTTCAGATGGGGGTGGCAAATGCAATAGATATAGGCGAGAATGCAAAGAGTTTCATGGGATTTAGTAGTATGTTAGTTATGTTGTCTTCTGGTTTTATAATATTACTGAATCCTAACCTTATGGTATCTCTCATATACTCTGTCATGTCTCTGGCTCTGATTACTCCTCTGATAGCTTTCATAATAGCCCTGTCCTTTGTGAACATATCTACAACTGCTCTTGGAGGTAGAATAAGTGAAGTTGGTAGAGGATTGTTCAGATTGGTTTAAATACGTTTTTACAGAGCGATAATACACATGATAGATATAGAACTGATCAGGAAGAATATAGATATAGTGAAGTACAATCTCAAGATAAGAGGTTATCCTATAGAGCTTGCTGATGAACTATATAGGATTGACAGTGAGTGGAAGTCTCTGAAAGCAGAGTTAGATAATCTCAGAGCAGAGAAGAACAGACTGACCCAACAGATAGCAAAACAGAGATCTAGTGATGCTATACAGAGGGTAAAGGAGATAAATCTCAGAATACAGACAATCGAAAATCAGGAGAGTGAGTTGGATAGGAAGAGGAGAGAACTATGGAGTATAATTCCGAACATCCTAGATAGCACTGTTCCCATAGGCAAAGATGATACAGATAATGTAGAGATAAGGAGATGGGGGGATAGGATCAAGGAGAGATCTATATCTCATTATGATATACCTGATTTCATGTTCGAACATGGTGCAAAGATCTCAGGCCATAGGTTCACAGTATTGAGAGGTAAGATAGCGAGACTAGAGAGAGCTCTGATAAACTACATGATGGATCTGGCAATTCTGAATGGATACACAGAGATGTCTGTTCCTCATCTGGTAAGGCCAGAGATTATGTTTGGAACTGGTCAATTGCCTAAGTTTGAAGAGGAGTTGTATAGGGTTGAAAGAGACAATCTCTATCTTATCCCTACTGCTGAAGTACCTCTGACAAATCTACACAGAGATGAGATCTTGGATGAGACTGACCTACCTATCTACTACTCTGCCTTCACCCCTTGCTATAGGAGAGAGGCTGGTGCATATGGAAAAGATATAAAGGGACTGATAAGGCAACATCAATTCTACAAAGTAGAGTTGGTTAAGATAACCCTGCCTGAAAACAGTAAGGTTGAACATGAGAAGATGCTCAGAGATGCAGAGTCTGTGCTACAGGGTCTCGAACTACCATACAGGGTGATTGTGTTATGTTCAGGAGATACAGGATTCAGCTCTGCGAAGACATATGATATTGAAGTATGGATGCCCAGTCAGAGTAGATACAGAGAGATAAGTTCGGTAAGTAACTGTACAGACTTTCAGTCTAGGAGAATACCTCTGAGGTTCAGGAGAGGAGATTCAATAGAGTATCCTCACACTCTGAACGGATCTGGAGTTGCTGTTGGCAGGGCATTGATAGCTCTGATCGAGAATCACTGGGAAGATAGAGGCATAAGGATACCGAAGAGGCTCCAGGGATATGTAGGTACTGACTACATCGAGATCAACCTTTGATAACCACAAGAGGCCTCATCACTGCAACTGGTCTGGAGAGATCATTTTCAAACACAACTCTAACCACCTCATCCACATCTTTGTATGCCTGAGGTACTTCCTCAACAACACCACTATCTGTTCTTGCCCTAATGATTATTCCCTCTTTGGCCAAGTCCTTCAGAACACTCTCTGCCCTGTAGGTCTGTCTGGCCTTGTTTCTACTCATTACCCTGCCCGCACCATGACATGTGGATCCGAATGATAGTTCCATAGAACCTCTGGATCCTACCAGGAGATATGATGAAGTACCCATAGAACCAGGTATGATCACAGGCTGACCTACTGATCTGTAAATCTCTGGTATGTCTTGTTGACCTGCTGGAAATGCTCTGGTGGCTCCTTTCCTATGTACTATCACATCTCTCATCTCTCCATCAACCTTGTGCCTCTCTATCTTAGCTATATTATGTGCCACGTCATACACTATCTTCACATTCTCTGATCTGAACGTTTCATACAGAACTTCCCTAACTATATGTGTGAGTATCTGTCTGTTTGCAAATGCATAGTTCACAGCACCTCTCATAGCCCCTAGATAGTTCTGACCAGTGTCAGTATCTATTCTAGTATATGCAAGATCTCTCTCAGGCAATTCCCTGTTATTCCTAATTATCTCTGCTATATAGTCTGAGGCTATCTGATGTCCCAGGCCTCTAGATCCAGTATGTATCATAACCATTATTTTCCCTCTGTAGAGTCCAAAGAACTTTGCCAGCTCTTCATCAAATATTCTATCTACATACTGTACTTCCAGAAAATGGTTGCCAGAACCCAAACTACCTAATTGATTTCTACCTCTTGCCTTTGCAGTCTTGGATATTTTAGTGGGATCTGCTCCATCGATCTTTCCATTTTCCTCTATGAATTCTGGATCTCTTGTATATGCAAAACCTCTCTCCTTTGCCCAGACGACACCTAATTCTAATACCTGGTCTATCTCTGAGTCTCTCAGCCTTATTCCTCCCTCCCCCAGTCCTGCAGGTATGCTCTTGAACAGTCTATCTGAGAGTTCCCTGATCTTAGGCATTATCTCATCTTTGGATAGCCCTGTATCTAGGAGTCTGACTCCACAGTTTATGTCGAAACCGACCCCTCCAGGTGAGATGATGTTTTCGAATGCAGCTACACCTCCAACCGGAAATCCATAACCTTCATGTCCATCAGGCATCACAGATGGATATTTCAGTACACCAGGCAGCGAAGCGACATTCACAATCTGTTCTAGGGTACTATCCTCCTTCATCTTGTTTAGAAGTCTCTCAGATGCAAAAACATATGCATCCGTTCTCATATTACCTTGCCTTCTGATTATGTATCTGTATTCACCTAATCTCTCTACTCTCATAATAGCTTTTTATAGAGAATTAACTACTTAAAAGAAACTATGATAGTCATAACTGGAGGAAAAGGTTTTATAGGAGGACATCTATACGATTATGCAATCCAACACGAGCAGGAGGTAATAGTTATAGATAATCTCTCCCATCCCTCCCAAAGATCCACTCACATACCATTCATTAGGCTAGATCTAGCGAATGATAATATTTACTATTTGAAAGATGTTGATGTTATATATCATCTTGCTGCAGACATATCTGTGATCAACAGTATGAAAAATCCACTATACACTTACAGAAACAACATGATGTCTCTACTTAACATGCTCGAGTTGGCTAGAAAGAAAGATGCCAAGTTTGTTTTCTCCAGTTCTGCAGCAGTATATGGAAACACCCCTGAAGGGATCAAGGTTGATGAAACTTTTCCTCTAAGACCCACTAGTGTATATGGACTGTCTAAACTACATGGTGAACACCTAATAGAGATGTATCATCAGAACTATGGTATTGATTATTGTATTCTGAGGTATTCGAATGTGTATGGCCCTGGAGCTGATCTGGAAGGAGGGGTTATATCTAAGTTTACTAGCAAGATGTTGAGGAATGAACAAGTTGAAATATACGGAGATCCTGTGAGAGATTTTATATATGTTGATGATGTAGCGAAGATTACCTACCTAGCTAGATATCACACAGGAAAATACAATCTTAGCAGTGGAGTGCCAACCAGGATAATCGATCTTTTCAACAGTCTATCAAGACTTACAAATTATACTAAAACTCCAATCCTCCAACCCCAGAGACAGGGCGAGATAAAATACAGTGTCCTTGATAATAAAAAACTCATGACGGAATTCAAAGATTCACTGGAGAGGTATTCTGTATCTCTAACTCCTCTTGAACTAGGATTAAGAAGAACAGTTGAATATATAAAGTCTTTGTTCAGATAATAACTCATGGACAGCACCCAACAGATCCAGAATTACTATGATCAAATCTTAGATAGTAGAAAACCTAGAGAGCTTCATAGAGCTGCTATTCAGATGTTTACCACATTTCCAGATCTCGTAAATCGTGAAAATACTAGAGACTTGGTGATAAATAAATACAAATCCTTAAAAGTTCCGTATGAGCGCAGAAGAGAACTATTAGTAAGAATTCTTTCATCTGACACTGAACTACACAAACTCAATACTCTGATAGAGTGGAAAAGAAAGTTATTCGATGAACCATATCAACTCGACCTCTTAACAGTTATCGATGATGTTACGGAGATTTACTCTAAGTCTAAGACTATCCCTGCTCTTCAATATCTAATACTTTTCAGTACTAATTTCAATGATAATCTTAAATCTATAAAACTCAGAGAGGCACTTGGATTTTTGAAAAACCTTGAGCAGGCAAATAATCTCAAGAACCTCTCAAAATCTATAGCTAAATTACTAGGCATCAATGATCCAAATGAACTTTGTATCAATGACATTATGAATTCATTCAAATTAGACACAAAAAAATTCTAGACGACTCTCTCACCGAACACGAGATAGGCTGTATGATAGAGTTGTTTGTGTTTAGGTCTTAATACATTACTATCAACCTCCCATTCCTCCAGAACACTTCTCAGAAGATATGCTCTAAATCTGAGAGATTTTAAGAGTTCATAGGATTCCTTTGCCTGATTGATATTAGGTAAATACAGAACAACCCATTTCATAACTCTATCCACAACGTTTGGTAGTATCTCATGGAAGTCTGGCGAGTCTATGAGATACAGATAAGCATTCTGTTTGGCATTTTTACCATCATCATTTATCAATTCTACATTATGGAATTCCCTTAGGTTCTCTCTAAGTATTGTGAAAACATCCTCTCTTCTTTCGAATACATATACTCTCTTTGCTACCCTTGCTAGGTAGAATGTTGCAAATCCACTCCCTCCTCCTATCTCCACTACCTCATCATCTTTTGACAGTGCTGTTATTGATATTATTATTCCAATATCTTTAGGTAAAATCACTGCAGTTTTCCTCCTGAATTTAGATAGTCTGTCATCTATGAAGAACTTCTTTACCATGTTATTTTATGATGCTGAATGCTTTATATTCTATACAGTTTTACAGAAAAGTGAATTTGGGTTTTTATTTTAGTGTAATGGATCTTTTTGGGTGTTTGGAAAACTGGCTTGAAATAGAAATATTTAAAAAGGTTTTGGTTTTCTTTATAATCAACGGTGATCGAAAAATGAAAAAGATGTCTGCAAAGAAGATAGGAGCTGTGTTAGGAGCAGCTCTAGTGGCTAGCTCTGCATTTGGAGCAGTATCTTTTGAGAACACAGAGCTAGTCTCAAATAATGGTCAGGTAGTAGCAAAGGTAGTAGTAGGATCCAAAGCACAACCATCTGATGGAGTGGCTGCAGCAAAGATAGCATCTTACCTAGCAAGCAGAGCATTCTCCAAGAGACAGGTATCTGCAGAGTTAGAGGGTCAGGCAGTATGTAGAATCACAAATGGAACAAGCGATGCAAGATGTGAAGTTGTTAACAAGAGTGTAGATCTAACCATAATAATGCCTGGTCTGAGGAGTAGGCAGGTTGTTCAGCTAAACCCTCTGATAGGAGAGACACTAGATACAGAGCTAGGAGACAGAGATGCACCAGGATCTAGTGATTCATTGAATGTCCTAACAAAGTTATGGGATGACTTTGCACACCCAGATCAGAATCAGGTAGGATCATCAGGTCTATTTGGAATAAGTAGTTCATCACCATATGATGCATTTGTAATAGACTATAGAAACTTTGATGGATTCAAAATACACACTGTTGCAGGTAGAGGAATACAGAACGTTCAGGAGAAGGAGAGAGTGTATGTTAAAGGAGAAACCTACTATGATGATGGGCAGGTAAAGTTTAGGCTCAGAGATCTAATATACTCTGCAGTGTTTGGACCTGACAACAGTGGATTACCTCTATGTCCTGGAGATGTACAGAAAGATTATAATAGCTGTGAACCTAGCAAGAGAATAGAGGCATCTAGAGCACAGATCAAGTTCATGGGACAGAATTGGTATATAACAAAAGTAGACATACCTGTACAGAGTTCAGGAGCTCCTACTCAATCTCAACAAATATACACTGTATCTGGTGCAGAGATACATTTAGCAAAGGAGTCAACATATGGAATTATAAATGTAGGAGAATCGTTGTCAACAGAGGATGGACAGTTGAGAGTGGTATTAGATGATATAAACAAGAACGATATCCAGAACAACCCTGCAATTATATCTGTAGTCGATAGGAACAACAATACATTAGTGCAGGATCAGATAAGACCTGGAGAGACAAAGACTCTACAGCTAGGAGGTGGTAGAACGATTAAGGTTCACGTGTATCAGACTGCACCTGGTACTGTGCTATTAGCAAAATGGGCAGAGTTGGCAATTCTCAAAGATTCAATAGTGTTGAGACACGGAGATGAGTTCTTGGATGACCAGAACACAGTGTATAGTGTCGGTATAGGATTCACTCACAGAAGAGCATCCTCATCTCTATCTCCATTCACAGCAACTCATCTAAAAGAGATAGTAGTATATGCAACAGGTCTAAATGAAGCAATGAAGAAAGGTGATAAATATCATCTAACAGACGTCCAGGGATACAAAGTGTTTGAACTAACATACGATGGACTAACAAATCCTTCTATGAACAACATAAATCTTAGATACTCTACAAGTAGTATTACTGGAACATTAGCAGACGGCAATCTATATTCATTTGATGTAACTGAATATGTAGAAGTCCAACTAGGTCAACCAGTAAGAGTAACAGCAAGAGCAGGAGGGGGAAATAATAATCCTGATACAACTTTCGAGACCAAGACATTATACTTTGTCACAGCTAACCTCCCTAGTTCTACAGTAAAGGTAGGTGATCTTCTGGTAAGAGATAGTGGAAGATGGTATTATGTAGATAATCCTGGAACTATTACATTGGATTATAGACCTGCAGGTAATATATATGGAAAATTGTTATTCAATACTAGTTT